>CAZZLX010000324.1:0-4999 GCA_964655235.1 uncultured Rhizobium sp. | reverse complement strand
CGTCCTTGAAGACATAGAGCTGCGCCCATAGGCGCGCCTGCGGTGCCGCCTCGGCGACTTCTTCGATCGTGCAGTTGGCGCCGAGGCTCAGCATGAAGGGAATGCGCGCGTCCGAAGCTGCCTTGGCGAGAGCGATCTCTGCCTTGTAGCGGAGCGTGCCGAGCCCGCCCATGGCCGAGATCGCGAAGGGGGATCCCGACCTGCGGCCGAACAGCTCGATCTCCTGGGATCGCTGGGTCACGTCGACCACGGTGCGGGCGCGGAAGCGCACGCGGTCGAAGACGGCGCGGTTGTGGCGGAGCGCGCTCTCGCTCTCGGCGCCGCCGTCGACGAAGTCGAACATCGCGAGCGGCAGGCGTTTCCGCGCCAGACGGCGAAGATCCTCGACGCTCTGGGCCTCGGCGATGCGGCGGCTCATCTCTGGCTCCTAGTTGACCCGGTGCTTCGCCACGAACGCCTCGTCGACCGTGACGCCGATGCCGGGCGTGTCCGGGATCGGCACCGTGCCGTCGGGCTGCAGCGTGAACGACGCCTTGGCGATGCCGGCGGTCAGCGCCGACTGGCTGACGTTGAACTCGACGAAGCGGGCGCGGGGCAGCGTCGAGATCAGCTGCAGGCTGTAGCCGGTCAAGAGATGCGTCAGCCACGAATGCGGTACCAGGTCGATACCGGCCTGCTCAGACATCTCGGCGACGCGCTTGGCGACGGTGATGCCTCCGCAGCGCGAGAGGTCCGGCTGGATCACGTCGACGCAGCCTTCGCCGATGAAGCGCTCGAAGTCCCAGATCGTCGCGACCTGCTCGCCGGCGGCGATCGGCGTCGGGCTGACGGCGCGCACGTGCGCGTATTCGTCGAAGCGCTCCGGGTGGATGAAGTCCTCGCACCAGCCGACGCCGTAGTCGGCGAGCCATTCGACCAGCTCGATCGCCTGTCGGCGCGAGCGCATCGGCCCCGGCTTCTTCCAGCCGGCCGGATACCAGCCCGGATCGACCAGCAGGTGGCGCTTCGGCCCCAGCGTCTCACGGGCGGCGGCGACGAGCTCGCGGTCGCGGCCCGGATCCTCGCCGAACACGCCCCAGCCGAACTTGACCGCATGGAAGCCCTTGTCGACGTAGCCCTGGGCCGCGGCCTTCATGCCCTCCGGCGTCTCGCGGAAGAGGGTGGAAGCGTAGGCCATCACCTTGTCGTGGCGGCGGGCGCCGAGCAGGCGCGAGAGCGAGAGGCCCGTCGCCTGCGAACGGATCGACCACAGCGCATTGTCGATCGCCGAGATGCACTGCATCGCGATGCCGCGGCGGCCATAGTAGGCGCTGCCGATGTAGCGCTGGTCCCAGAGCCGCTCGACGTCGAGCGGGTTCTCGCCGATCAGCACCTCGCCGAGGGTCTTGAAGCCCAGTACCGCCATGCCCTGGCCCGCGATGATCGCGACCGCGGCCGGCGCCAGGGTCTCGACGTCGGCCCAGCCGGTCAGGCCCTCGTCGGTCGAGATCTTGATCAGCAGCTGCCAGTCGCCGTTGTCCTTCGCTTCCTCGCCGCCGACGGTGGCGCCGTAGGTCTCGGTACCCTTGAGAAGGACGGGTTCTACGGCGGTGATACGCATCGGGTCCTCTCGGATAAAGAAAAAGCCGCGGACGCCTCGCGGCGCCCGCGGCTCGACGATCTGGATCAGTTCTTCTCGACGTTCCAGTAGACGACGGTGTTGACCTTGAGCCAGCCCGAGGTCTCCTTCCGCCACACGAACGGCTGCTGGTACTGGCCGATCGGGATGTAGGGAATGTTCTCCCACAGGCGCTTGTGCAGGTCGGTCGCGATCTGCTTCTGCTTGGCCGGATCGGTCTCGCGGATGAAGGCTTGGCGCATCTTCTCGGCGACGTCATCGCAGGGCCAGCCGAACCACGCGTCGCCGCAGATCGTCGGCGTCGTGTTGCTCGACATCGGGTTGGCCTGCGAGGCGGTGCCCGATCCCGTGTGGAAGATGTTCCATCCGCCCTGTGCCGGCGGCTCCTTCTTCGAGCGGCGGGTCACGATCGAGCCCCAGTCGGCGATCACGAGGTCGACGTTGACGCCGATCTTCTTGAGGTTCTCGGCTGTCACCATCGTGTAGGCGTTGATGAACTGGATGTCAGCCGGACCCATCAACGTGATCTTCTCGCCGTTGTAGCCCGCCTCCTTCATCAGCTGCTTGGCCTTCTCGAGATCCTGCTTCTGATAAGGCTCGGAGCCGGCTTCGGTGCCATAGGTCGTACCGCAGATCCACATCGAGTAGCACGTCCGCGTGTACTTCTCGGGCCCGATCGCTGCGGCCAGGTAGTCCTTCTGGTCGATCATCAGGGCAAGCGCCTGACGTGCCTTCGGGTTGTTGAACGGCGGGTGCAGATGGTTCGGGCGGAGCACGCCGAAGCCTTCGATCGTCCAGATCGTGCCGACGACGACGTTTGGGTTGTTCTCGATCGCCTTGACGTGCTCGATCGACGGCTGGTCGACGAAGTCGACCTCGCCTGCGGCAAGCGCCGCGAACGCGGTCGCGGTGTCCGGGATGACCTTGTACTCGACCCGGTCGACCTTCACGACCTTGCCGCCGGCGAAGCCAGAGGGCTTCTCCGAGCGCGGTTTGTACTCGGCGAACTTGTCATAGACGACCTTCGCGCCCGGGACCCACTCGGCCCGATTGAACTTGAACGGGCCGGAGCCGATCGTCTCGGTGATCGGTGTGTTCGGGTCGATCAGCGCTTCCTTCTCGCGATAGATGCCTTCGAGGTTCGGCGAGCCGCCGATCGCGAAGAGGAGGGGACCGAAGGGTTCCTTCAGCTTGATCGTGAAGGTCTTGGCGTCGACGGCGTCGATCGAGGCGAGGAACGGCTCGATCGAGCGCCCGAGCACCTCGCGCTTGACCAGGCGCTTGAGGGAGGCAACCACGTCCTTGGTTGTGACGTCGCTGCCGTCGTGGAACTTGAGTCCGTCGCGCAGCGTCATCGTGTAGGTCAGCTTGTCAGCGGACAGCGACCACTTGTCGACCATCTGCGGCTGGTTGTCGATGTTCTCGTCCCAGCTGAACAGCGTGTCGTAGACCGCGCCCATGTGCATGGACGTGATCGTCGCGGTGGTTTGATAGCCGTCGACCACCTTGAGGTCGGCGTGCGGAACGACCCTGAGCACCTTCTGCTGGGCTTGGGCGCCGCCGGCGGAGAGCGCCAGGAGCGCCGCGACGGCAGCGGCCGTCGAGAGCAAGCGTTTCATGCGTGTAACCTCCCCAGTTGCGGGCGCCCGGACGAGCGAGGGGACGCCCTTCGTTCGATGCTGCATTGTTTCGCCGGGCGGAGAAAGTGCCGTGTTTCGACGGACGAAACGCCAGGTTCCGGTGCCGGCACGTTTTCCGGCTGGCTGGCACGTCGGATCGGCTAGCGTCGGCGCGGAGGTTCCCATGCCGAATGTGCTGTTCGCCGGCCTGTTCCACGAGACCCACACCTTCCTGCCCGAAAAGACGCCGCTCTCGAAGTGGGATGTCCTGAAGGGAGAGGCGATGTTCCGCCGCGACGGCGACGGATCGAACTTCGACGGGTTCCTATCCCGCGCCAAGGCGCATGGCTGGACCGTGCTTCCGACCGCCGACTACCAGGCATTCCCGTCAGGCACGGTCGAGCATGAGGTATTCGAGGCGTTCTGGACGGACGTCGAGCAGGCGATGGCGAAGCTCAAAGGCACGAAGATCGACGCGGTCTTCCTGCTGCTGCACGGCGCTATGGCGACCGACAAGGAGGTCGATCCCGAGGGCGAGTTCCTGGAGCGGCTGCGGCCGTTGCTGCCCAGGGGTATCCCGGTCTTCGGCGTCTTCGATCTGCACGCCAACTTCACCCGGCGGATCATCGATCTTTCCGACTGTCTCGTGGCCTACCGCGAGAACCCGCACACCGACGCCCGCGAGGCGACCATGCGCGCGGCCGACCTGCTGCAGCGCTGCCTAGAGAGCGGGAAGATCCCGAAGCAGTACTGGCGGCGCCCGCCGATCATGTGGCCGCCGACCGGCGTCGGCACCGCCGACTCGCCGATGAAGGATCTGGAGGCGATGGCGCGGAAGATCGAGGCGGAGGTCCCCGGCGTCTGGTGCGCCAACGTGATCGCCGGCTTCGCCTTCGCCGACGCGCCCGATGTCGGGCTCTCGTTCAGCATCGTCTCCGACGGCGATCCCAAGGCGGCGGAGGCGGGGCTCGACCGTTTGGAGGCCGAGGCGATGCGGCTGAGGAAGGCCGGATCCCCGCGCGACAAGTCGGTCGATGAGGTGCTCCGCGAGATCATGCCGGTGAAGGAGGGGCCGGTGCTGCTGGTCGAGCCGTCCGACAACATCGGCGGCGGCACCACCGGGGACAGCACGGGCATCCTTCGCGCGCTGATCCGCCACAAGGTGCGCGAGTCCGCGGTCATCATCGCCGATCCGGAGTCGGTCGCGGCACTCGCCAACGCCAAGATCGGCGACGCGGTGAAGCTTCGGGTCGGCGGCAAGCAGAATCCTTTCGACGAGGGGCCGGTCGAGATGATCGCGACGCTCAAGTCGAAGAGTGACGGCCGCTTCACGCTCGAGAACCCGAAGAGCCATCTTGCGGCCTTCGGGCACGAGATCGAGATGGGGCCCTCGGCCGTGGTCGAGCACGAGGGCATTCTGATCCTGCTGACCTCGAAGAAGATTCCGCCCTGGGATCTCGGCCAGCTCCGGAGCCAGGGGATCGAGCCGACCAGCCTCAAGGTGATCGGCGTCAAGGCCGCGGTCGCGCACCGCGCCGCCTACGACCCGATCACCAGGGTGAGCTACACGGTCGAGACGCCCGGCCCAGGCATGAGCGACCTCACCAAGTTCCCCTATAAGAAGATCAGGCGCCCCGTCTATCCTCTGGACGAAATCGGCACCTGACCCATGTAGGAGGGGCTTTGCCCCGGCCGCAGACCATCGCTTTGATCGTCGCCTGCGCTCTCTTCATGGAGAACCTGGACGGGACGATCATCACCA
>CAZZLX010000323.1:0-5027 GCA_964655235.1 uncultured Rhizobium sp. | reverse complement strand
ACCTGAGTGCATCTTGCGCGGCCCATGAGCCCCGCCAAGCCCCTCCTCTGCCTCGGCATCGTCACCTGGGACATGCTGTTCAAGCTGGACGAGATCCCGACCAAGGGGATCAAGGTCCCGGCCAAGGACTGCGTCGAGGTCGGCGGCGGCATGTCGGCCTCGGCCGCGGTGGCGATCTCGCGCCTCGGCGGCAATGTGCATTTCTGGGGCCGCTGCGGCGACGATCCTACGGGCGACCGCATCGCCCGCGATCTCGAGGCCGAAGGCGTCGACATCACCAATCTCAGGCGCGTCGCCGGCAAGCGCTCCCCGGTCTCGGCCATCCTGATCGACCGTTTAGGGGAGAGGCTGGTCGTCCCCTACTACGATCCGACCCTCGATCCGTCGCCTTCCTGGCTGCCGGTCGACCGCATCGGCCAATACGCCGCGGTCCTCTCCGACGTGCGTTGGCCGGAAGGCGTCGAGCACGGCTTCAAGGCCGCTCACGAGGCCGGCGTTCTGACAATCCTCGACGGCGAGGTGGCGCCCGACGGCATCGTCCATCGCCTCGCCCGCTATGCCCGCCACATCGTCTTCTCGCAGCCCGGCCTCCTTCATTACGGCGAGGCCGAGGACCGCAAGACCGCGCTGCTGAACGCGCGGAAGCGCAGCGGCGCCGCGCTCGTCGGCGTCACGACCGGTCCCGGCGGCTTTCACTGGCTCGAGGGCGACGAGCTTCGCCACGTGCCGTCGCTCGAGATCGAGGCCGTCGACACCCTCGCCGCCGGCGACGTGTTCCACGGCGCCTATGGACTCGCGATCACGGAAGGGAAATCGGTCGCAGAGGCCGGACGCTTCGCCTGCGTCGCCGCCGCGCTCAAATGTCGTTACTTCGGCAGCCGCTCGGTGGCGCCCAGGCGCGACGAGGTCGAGCGCGTGTTAGAGTCGGGCGCATGAAACCCGTTCACGTGATCGGCGGCGGGCTCGCCGGATCGGAAGCCGCGTGGCAGCTCGCGCGTGCCGGCGTCGCGGTCGTGCTGCACGAGATGCGCCCCGTGCGCGGCACCGACGCGCACAAGACCGACCGGCTCGCCGAGCTGGTCTGCTCGAACTCGTTCCGCTCGGACGATGCCGAGTACAACGCGGTGGGTCTTCTCCATGCCGAGATGCGGCGGATGGGATCGCTGATCCTCTCCTCGGCCGACAGGCACACCGTGCCGGCGGGCGGAGCGCTTGCGGTCGATCGCGACGGCTTCTCTGAGGCCGTGCATGCGGCGATCGAGGGGGAGCCGCTGATCACGATCGAGCGCGGCGAGATTGCCGGATTGCCGCCCGCCGACTGGGACTCGGTGATCGTCGCGACCGGCCCCCTCACCTCGCCCGCGCTCGCCGAAGGGGTGCGGGCGCTGACCGGCGAGGAGTCGCTCGCCTTCTTCGATGCGATCGCACCGATCGTGCACAAGGAGTCGATCGACCTCGGTAAAGCGTGGTTCCAGTCGCGCTACGACCGCGTCGGCCCGTCGGGCGACGGCTCCGACTACATCAACTGTCCGTTCTCGAAGGACGAGTACCTCGCCTTCATCGACGCGCTGCTCGCCGCCGAGAAGACAGAGTTCAAGGAGTGGGAGGCGACCACGCCCTACTTCGAGGGCTGCCTGCCGATCGAGGTGATGGCGTCGCGCGGCCCCGACACGCTCCGCTACGGACCGATGAAGCCGGTCGGCCTGCGCGATCCGCGCACCGAGCGCCGTCCCTACGCCGTGATGCAGCTCCGCCAGGACAATGCGCTGGGCACGCTCTACAACATGGTCGGATTCCAGACGAAGCTGAAATACGCCGAGCAGACGCGCGTGTTCCGGATGATCCCGGGGCTCGAGAACGCCGAGTTCGCACGCCTCGGCGGGCTGCATCGCAACACCTTCCTGAATTCGCCGCGTCTGCTGGACGAGGGCCTGCGCCTGAAGGCGATGCCGCGGCTGCGCTTCGCCGGCCAGATCACCGGCTGCGAAGGCTATGTCGAGAGCGCCGCGGTCGGGCTCATCGTCGGCCGCTACGCCGCCGCCGAGCGGCAGGGCCGGAAGCTGGCACCGCCGCCGAACACGACCGCGATCGGCGCGCTGCTCGCCCACATCACCGGCGGCGCCTCGGCCGACACCTTTCAGCCGATGAACATAAACTTCGGCCTGTTCCCGCCGATCGTGACGAACATCAGGGGCCGCGAACGCAAGAAGCTGCTGTCCCAACGCGCGCTCGCCGACCTCGACGCCTGGCTCGGAAAGTCGGCCGCCGCCGCGGCCTAGGTCAATAGGTCGTGATACTCCGGGTGGCGTCGGATATAGATCGCGACGAAGCCGCAGCGCGGGTTGACCTTGCGGCCGCTGGCGCGCACCAGGTCGAGCGTCCCTTTCACCAGATGGTCGCCGAGGCCGCGCCCGCGCAGCGAGGCCGGGACCTCGGTGTGGAAGATCGTCACGACCTTGTCGTCGGCGCGGTAGCTGGCGACGGCGGTGCCGCCGTCGACGTCCATCTCGTAGCGGTCGTGAGCCGGATTGTCCCGCACCTCGAAACTCATCCTCAAGCCCTCTTCAGAAGCGATGCGCCGATCAGGTTCAGGATCGCACCGGCGCCGGGCTCGGATGCGAGCGCCGGATCGAACACGTCGTACTTAACACGTTTGAGCGTCGCGAGATGCCGGCGGGCGAGCACCGACGGCGCCAACGCCGGCCACGCCGCGCCCGCGACCCGCATGGGCGTCAGCGCCATTTCGGCTGCGGCCGCGATCTCGGCGACGGCTGCCGCCATCCCCGGTGACGGCTTCATCTCCAGCACCGCGTCGCGATCGGCGCCGTGCCTTGCCAGAACCTCCTCAGGCAGGAGGCAGCGATGCTGGCGCGCATGGAAGGCGACCGCCCGAAGGAGACCGAGAAGAGCGTAGCCGCGTCCGACCTGACGGCTGCGCGCCAGCACCTCGGCGTCTCGCACGTCGAGGACGAGCAGCGCCAATCCGATCAGCGCGCCCGAGGTGCCGTCGGCATAGGCCTCCAGTTCGCCCATCGTGCGGAACGGCGTGTCGTCCATGTCGCGCTCGCGCGCCAGCAGCAGGCGCTCGAAGGCGTCGCGCGGCAGGTTGTGGCGTCGGATCGCCTCCGCCAGCGGCTCGACCACGGCATGGCGGCGCGCCCGCTTCCCGGCCTGGATCTCGTCGAGCGCGTCCCGCCACCATTGCAGGCGGATGTGGCCGAGCATCGCCTCGCGCACGCTCTCGCGCGTCCGCGCCACCTCGAGGTTGAAGGCGTAGAGCGCCAACAGGTCCTCGCGGCGGTCGGCCGGCGCGAACAGCGCGGTCAGATAGCGATCGCGGTCATGCCGGCGGACGGTCTCCGCCACGGCGCTCGGGGCATCGGGCATGTCCCGGAGATTAGTCGGATTCGACCCGGTTGCGACCGCTTTGCTTGGCGCGATAGAGCGCCGCATCCGCCCGGCCCAAGGCCGCGTCGATGCGATCCTCGTCCGCCTGGAAGCTTGAGACCCCGATGCTGGCGGTGATCGAGAGCCGGCCGGCGGGTGTCTCGATCCCCAGCGCGGCGATGGCGCGGCGGAGCCGCTCGGCCGCGAGCCTGGCCTCCTCGGCGGGCGTCTCGGGCAGCAGCGCGCCGAACTCCTCGCCGCCCGTCCGCGCGATGATATCGGTGACGCGAAGCTGGGAAACCGCGTGACGCGCGACCGCCTGCAGCACCAAGTCGCCGACACCATGGCCATGGGTGTCGTTGACGCGCTTGAAATAATCGAGGTCGAGGACGAAGACGCCGAGCGGTGGTCCATACCGCCGCGCCCGCTCGACCTCGCGCTGGGCATGCGTGAAGAAACTGCGGCGGTTGGCGATGCCGGTAAGGGGATCCGTGGTCGCGAGCCGTGTCAGCTCTGCCTGCTGCCGCTCGCTCTCGGTGATGTCGGTGATCAGCGTCGCCGAGCCGCCATCGGGCAGCGGGAAATAGCGATAGAGCGCCCAGTCGCCGCTCGGCCGAAGCCGCTTGAACGTTCCCTCGCCCCGCTTGTGCTGGGCCACCCGATCGGCGATCAGCGCCTCGACGTCGCCCGGCTGCTCCGGGTATTGGCCGCGGGCGATGCTGAGGCGGAACAGCTCCTCGAAAGGCCGGCCCGGCGACAGCGCGTCGATGATCGGCGCGTTGTGGCGGCGATAGGCCTCGTTGAAGGTGAGCAGCCGGTGGTCGCGGTCGAAGACGGCGACCCCGTCGGGCAGGCGGTCGAGCGCGCCCTCGATGAGGCCGATCCGGGCCCGCTCCTCGTCGATGTCGATGGCGACGCCGAGATGGCCGTCGTCGGCCGGCACCGCGCCGATGCGGGTCCAGCGCCGGGCCGGCCAGAAGCGGAGCGCCAAGTCGCGGAAGGGCGCGCCGGAGGCCAGCGCCTGCTCGAAGCGGCGGCGGTCGACCATGCCTTCGATGAGATCGGCGAACGGCCGCCCGACCGCGTCTCCGGTCGGCAGGCCCGCGGTCCGCCCGAAACCGGAGGTGGCCGAGGTAAGGCGCCCCTCGCCGTCGATGCGCCCCTTGCCCGTGCGGCGGTTCATCTCGAACCGCGTCGCCTCGAGATCGAGTCGCGGGCTCGCGAGCACGAAGCGCTTGCCCTGCTGCGAGCCGATCGCGACCGACTCGTCGCCGGTCACGTAGCGCAGCGAGCCGCAGTCGACGCGCGCCTCGCTCGCGTCGTCGGCCATGCGCACGGGGGCGCCCACGATGTCCACGCGCACGTCGTCCTTGCTCGCGAGGCGTTCCGCGGGGTCTTCCGTCACCGCCATGGTCAGGCGACCGGCGTATCGGATCTCGATGCGTTCCACCACGTCGGCCGGCGCCGCCGCCGCGCCGGCCATCAGCGCCAGCGGAAGGGTCGGCGGCGCCGCGCTCGCGACGGCCTCGTCTGGCGCGCCGGGCGCCATCGCGAGATTGCTGCCGACCGCGTCGCCCTCGAGCGAGAAGATCGCGTCAAGCCGGTCGCCCTCGATGCGCGTGCGGTCCTTCGGCCCCTGA
>CAZZLX010000322.1:0-5030 GCA_964655235.1 uncultured Rhizobium sp. | reverse complement strand
GGGCATCAACATCCAGATGATCTCCACCTCCGAGATCAAGGTGAGCGTCCTCATCGGTGAGGAGTACACCGAGCTCGCGGTGCGCGCGCTGCACACCGCCTATGGCCTGGACGGCGCCTGAGAAGCTGACCGACGGCGCCGCTCGGCGCGGAGCCGAGCGGCTCGACCGCCTGTGGAAGCGCGGCTGCGATTTCCTCGGCACGCGCTATGCAATCATGGGCGGCGCGATGACCTGGGTGTCGGAGCGCAAGCTGGTCTCGGCGATCTCCGAAGGCGGCGGCTTCGGCGTCCTCGCCTGCGGCGCGATGAAGCCTGACCGCCTCGCGGAAGAGATCCGCGCTACGGCGGCGCTCACGAAGAAGCCTTTCGGCGTCAACCTGATCGTCATGCACCCCGATCTCGAGGGTCTGGCCTCGGCCTGCCTCGCCGAGAAGGTGAGCCATGTCGTGCTGGCGGGGGGGCTTCCCTCGGCTGCCATCGTCAAGAAGCTCAAGGACGGCGGCGCCAAGGTCATGACCTTCCTTCCCGCCGCGATCGTCGCGAAGAAGCTGGTCCGTGCCGGCATCGACGCCTTCGTCACCGAGGGCGCGGAAGCCGGCGGCCATATCGGCGCGGTCTCGACCTCGGTGCTGGCGCAGGAGATCCTGCCTCAGGTGCGCGAGGTGCCCGTGTTCGTCGCCGGCGGCATCGGGCGGGGCGAAGCCATCGCGAGCTATCTCGAGATGGGCGCGGCCGGCTGCCAGCTCGGCACGCGCTTCGTCTGCGCGACCGAGTCGATCGCGCATCCCAAGTTCAAGCAGGCTTTCATCCGGGCGTCGGCGCGCGACGCCATGCCGTCCGTGCAGCTCGATCCGCGCTTTCCGGTGATCCCGGTCCGCGCGATCCAGAACAAGGCGACGCAGACCTTCATCGAGACCCAGCGCCAGGTGCTTGCGAAGTTCGACCGCGGCGAGCTCGCCAAGGAAGAGGCCCAGCTCGCGATCGAGCATTTCTGGGCAGGCGCGCTCCGGCGCGCGGTGGTCGACGGCGACGTCGAGACCGGCTCGCTCATGGCCGGCCAGTCCGTCGGCATGGTGACGTGCGAGCAGCCGATTGCGGAGATCCTGGAGGAGCTGGTCGGCCAGGCGATCCACGCCCTCGCCGGGAGAGACCAGATCGGGGCGACCTGATGCCGCCGTCGGGAACTCTCGGCGGCGGATCGCGGCAGCTGCTGAAGCGGCTGCGCGACGTGATGGCCGGCGAAGGCGCCGGCCAGGAACGCCTCGACCGCATCGTCAGGCTGATCGCCCAGGGCCTCGTCGCCGAGGTCTGCTCCTGTTACCTGCTCAAGGGCGGCATGCTCGAGCTGTTCGCGACCGAGGGCCTGAAGCCCGAGGCCGTGCACCAGACGCGGCTCGCGATCGGCGAGGGCCTGGTCGGCGACATCGCCGCGCACGCACGGCCGCTGGCGTTGGCCGACGCACAGAGCCATCCCAACTTCGCTTACCGGCCCGAGACCGGCGAAGAGATCTTCCACTCGCTGATGGGTGCGCCGATCCTCCGCGGCGGCCGCGTGCTCGGCGTCGTCGTCGTCCAGAACCGGACCAAGCGCCACTACGCAGAGGACGAGGTCGAGACGCTTGAGACCGTGGCCATGGTGGTGGCGGAGCTGGTCTCGGCGGGCCTCGTCACCGAAGAGGAGGCGATCGCCGCCGAGCAAGGAGAGCCGCTGCCGGCGCGCCTCGAAGGGATCCTCGTCCATTATGGCGTCGCCGTCGGCACCGCCGTCCTGCATCGCCCGCATATCGAGGTCCGCCGTGTCGTCGCCGAGGATCCGGCGGCCGAGGTGGCACGGCTCGAGGCCGCGGTCGGCGGGCTCAAGCTGCAGCTCGACGAGCTGTTCGCCGCGGCCGAGCTCGCCCGCGGCGGCGAGCACGAAGGCGTCCTCGAAGCCTACCGGATGTTCGCCGAGGACCGAGGCTGGAACGCCAAGCTCAAGGAGGCGATCCGCTCGGGCCTCACCGCCGAGGCCGCGGTGCAGAAGGTGCAGAACGACACGCGGGCCCGCCTGGCTCAGGTCGTCGATCCCTATCTCCGCGAACGCCTGATGGATCTCGACGACCTGCACCACCGCCTGCTGCAGCATCTTATCGGCGATGTCGGCAAGCGCGAGCTTCCCGACGACGCGATCCTGGTCGCGCGCACGATGGGTCCGGCCGAGCTCCTCGACTACGACCGCGCGAAGCTGAAGGCGCTGGTGCTGGAGGAAGGCTCGGCGACGGCGCATGTCGCGATCATCGCGCGCGCGCTCGACCTGCCGACGGTCGCGCGCGTGCCGGAGATCCGCGAGCAGGTTTCGGCCGGCGACCGGCTGATCGTGGACGGCGGTCACGGCGTCGTCTACGTGCGGCCCGGCGACGACGTGATCGATTCGATCTCGACGATGGTTGCGGCGACGCGCGCGGCAGAGATCCGCCATGCCGGCCTTCGCGAGATGCCGGCGATCAGCCTCGACGGCGTGCACGTGTCGCTGAACCTCAATGCCGGCCTGCTGGTCGATCTGGCGCAGCTCGATCGGACCGGCGCCGACGGCGTCGGGCTCTATCGCACCGAAATCGGCTTCATGGTGCGGCCCAAGTATCCGAGCGTCGCCGAGCAGACGGCGATGTACGCTCAAGTGCTCGCCGTCGCCGACGGGCGGCCGGTGGTGTTCCGCACGCTCGATGCCGGCGGCGACAAGCGCCTGCCTTACCTCCCTTACGAGGAGGACGAGAATCCGGCGATGGGCTGGCGGGCGATCCGGATGACGCTCGATCGCCCCTCGCTGCTGCGCCAGCAGCTCCGGGCGCTGCTCGCGGCCTCGGGCGGGCGCTCGCTCAGCCTGATGTTTCCGATGGTGGCAGAGGTGGCCGAGCTGGTCGAGGCCCGGCAGGTGCTCGAGCTCGAACTCGAGCGGCTGTGGCGCCTCGGCCGGCCGGCGCCGGAGAAGCTCCGGGTAGGCGCGATGATCGAGGTGCCGGCGCTTCTGCATCAGCTTCCGGCTTTGTTGCCGCGGGTCGATTTTCTTTCGGTCGGCTCCAACGATCTTCTTCAGTTCTTGTTCGCGGCCGATCGTGGAAGTCCAAGGCTTGCCGGCCGCTACGACCCGCTGTCGCCGCCAGTACTCTCGGTCATGCACCGGCTCATCGAGGACGCGACCACCGGGGGCGTGCCGGTCACCGTCTGCGGGGAGATGGCGGGCCGGCCGCTGGAAGCCATGACGCTGATCGGATTGGGATTTTCTTCGCTCTCGATGTCACCGGCGGCGCTTCCCGCGGTCAAGGCCATGATCCGAAGCCTGGATGTCGGATCGTTGTCGAGCTATCTCGGCCGGCTGATCGCGGCCCCGGACCGGAGTGTCCGCGAGAAGCTCAGAGCCTTCGCGTTCGATCACAAGATTGCGATTTAGGCCGTTGTGTGAGTACCGACAATCGGTTACTGTAATACTTGCCGAATATACAAGATTTTAGCAAAAGAATCGGCAAGTCGACTGGTCCGGATTCGTGGGTGGCATGGTGGCTTTGCCGGAGCAGCAGCGGGGGGCGGAAGAGGGTGTCGAGTCCAGCGGACTCGGCCGGGTCCTTAAGCGCGCCCGCATGGCCACGGGGCTCGACATCCCGGATGTCGCCCAGCGGCTCCGCATCCGCCCCGAATATCTCGAAGCGCTTGAGGAAGGCGATCACGGGAAGCTGCCCGGCCGCGTCTACGCAATCGGCTTCGTCCGCACCTATTCGAGCTTCCTCGGCCTGGATTCCGCGGTCGCGATAGAGCGCTTCAAGTCGGAAGCGGTCTCGCTCGACCACACGCATCTCTTGCCGCCGACCCCGCCTCCGGAAGGCCGCGTGCCGGGGGGAGCGCTCCTGTTCGTCTCGCTGGTCAGCGCCGTCGTACTCTATGGCGGCTGGTGGGTGATGTCCGCCGAGGAACGCCGCCTGCCCGAGATCGTCGCCGAGGTGCCGGCGCGCCTACAGCAGCTCGTCGACGCCGTCGCGATGGCGCGCGAAGTGGTGCGCCTGCCGCGCAGCGAAGCGGTGCCGTCTTCCGTCGGCGCCGCCTCCGCCGCGCCGCCGCCGGTCGTCGTTCCCGCGCCGCAGCCGCAACCGCTGGCTCAGCCGGCCTCGCCGATCCCGGTAGCCTCGCTGCCCGATCAGCGCCCCGCCGAAGAAACGGAAACCGAATCCGCCGAGGATGAGGAGAGCTCGCGTCCGGCGCCTGAATCCGTCGCCTCGTCGCCGGCTCCGGCAGCGGGGCAGAACGCTACGGTCGCCGCGCTTCCGGCGGCGACCCAGTCGGCATCGGTCGATACCGGTGCGGGCCGCATCCTGCTCCGAGCCCGAGAGGAGAACTGGGTGCAGGTCCGCGACGGCGGCAACGCGCCGCTGATGACCCGTGTGCTGAAGCCCGGCGACACGCTGAAGGTGCCGGACCGCAACGGCCTCACGCTGATGACGGGCAATGCCGGCGGGCTCGACATCCTGGTTGACGGCGAGGCGGTGCCCTCGCTCGGCGCGCCCGGCCAAGTGCGCCGCAACGTCGCGCTCGACGCCGAGAAGCTGAAGGCCGGGACCGCGATCGGCCGGCCGTAGCAGCGGCGCCTCGGCGTCGATTTTTCAGGCTTTCCGTCCCATCTGATATAAGGCCCGCGATGGAGGCCTCATGAGCGTTCGTCCCTATCGGGATATCCACCGGCGGAAGAGCCGCCGGGTGATGGTGGGATCGGTGCCGGTCGGCGACGGCGCGCCGATCTCCGTGCAGACCATGACCAACACGCCGACCTCGGATGCCAAGGCGACGATCGACCAGATCCGCCGCATCGAGGAGGTCGGCTGCGATATCGTGCGCGTGAGCTGCCCGGACGAGGACTCGACCGCGGCGCTCAAGGCGATCGTGAAGGCGGCTAAGATCCCGGTCGTCGCCGACATCCACTTCCACTACAGGCGCGCGATCGAGGCGGCGGAAGCGGGCGCCGCGTGCCTTCGCACCAATCCGTGCAACATCGGCTCCGCCGATCG
>CAZZLX010000321.1:0-5058 GCA_964655235.1 uncultured Rhizobium sp. | reverse complement strand
GTGCCGCTGTTCATCCTGTGGCTCGGCATCTTCGAGACCTCGAAGGTCACGCTGATCGCGGTCGGCGTGTTCTTCCCCGTCTACATGAGCCTGGCGCAGGGCTTCGCCTCGGTAGACCGCAAGCTGGTCGAGGTCGGCCGCGTCTGGCGGCTCTCGGCCTTCCAGATGATCCGCCGCATCCTGCTGCCCGCGACCTTGCCCACTTACGTGATCGGGCTCCGCGGCGGTCTCGGCCTCGGCTGGATGTTCGTCGTCGCGGCCGAGCTGATGGGCGCCAGCGAAGGCCTGGGATACCTGATGATGGACGGCCAGATGACCGGGCGCCCCGCCGCGATCATGGCGAGCCTCGTGCTTTTCGCCGTGCTCGGCAAGCTGAGCGACCTTCTGCTCGTCACGCTGACGCGCCCGCTGGTCGCCTGGCAGGACGGTTTCCGCCGATGAGCCTGCTCACCCTCGACCGCGCCTCCAAGCGCTTCGGCGCCCGCGCTGCGCTCGCCGACATCTCGCTGAGCGTCGCACCCGGCGAGATCGTGGCGCTGGTCGGCGCCAGCGGCTCCGGCA
Organism: uncultured Rhizobium sp.; assembly: GCA_964655235.1. Taxonomy (GTDB): domain Bacteria; phylum Pseudomonadota; class Alphaproteobacteria; order SHVZ01; family SHVZ01; genus SHVZ01. Next base: position 4,497 of record CAZZLX010000321.1, on the reverse strand, counting down.
AGTCGACGCTGCTCCGCCTGCTCTCGGGCCTGGATACGCCGACCACGGGCCGCGCGCTGTTCCATGATGTGGAAATCGACGGGCCGCGCCCGGAGATCGGCATGATCTTCCAGGAGCCGCGGCTCCTGCCCTGGCTCAGCGTCGCCGACAATGTCGGCTTCGGTCTCGCGAGCCTGAGCGCTGCCGATCGCGACCGCCGCGTCGGCCGCGCTCTCGACCGCGTCGGGCTCGCCGCCTACGCGCGTGCCCTGCCGCGCGAGCTATCCGGCGGCATGGCGCAGCGCGTCTCGATCGCGCGTGCGCTGGTGGGCCAGCCCGAGGTGCTGCTGCTCGACGAGCCGTTCAGCGCGCTCGACGCCTTCACTCGCACCGACCTGCAGGATCACCTGCTCGATCTCTGGCGCGAGGACCGGCCGACCCTGGTGCTCGTCACCCACGATCTCGACGAGGCGCTGGTGCTGGCCGATCGCGTGGTCTTGCTCGCCGGCCCGCCCGGGCGCATCTTCGCCGAACGGCCGGTCTCGCTCGCCCGTCCCCGGGAGCGGACATCCGCCGCGTTCCAGGAGGAGAAGCGCCAACTTCTCTCGACCCTGCACGCAGCCAGATCCGGCCGCATCTACGAGCCAGAGGTTTTGGAGGTTCCGTGAACGCCGACGATCTTCGCGCCATGCAGGCACCGCTGAAGAGCCGCTACAAGGAAACGCCGGAGGCGGCGGTGATCACGCTGAAGGCCGAGGGCGACCTCGACAGCCAGGAGATCGCCTGCTCGGTCGAGACCGGCAAGGCGCTGGTCAAGGCGGGCCTGCATCCGGCGACCGGCGGCGACGGAACCTTCGCCTGCTCCGGCGACATGCTGCTGCAGGCGCTCGCCGCCTGCGCCGGCGTCACGCTCAAGGCCGTCGCGACCGCGCTCGGCATCAACCTGAAGTCCGGCAAGGTGCGCTGCGAGGGCGATCTCGACTTCCGCGGCACGCTCGGCGTCGACAAGACGGCGCCGGTGGGCTTCCGCGAGATCCGCCTCGCCTTCGACATCGCGACCGATGCCGACAAGGACGCGGTGGCCAAGCTGATCCAGCTGACCGAGCGCTACTGCGTCGTCTTCCAGACCATCAAGGTCTCACCGGCGGTCTCCGTCCAGGTGAACCGCGCGTGATCGTCCGGTCCTGGCGCGGAAAGGCGTCGGTCGCCAAGGCCGACGCCTATCCTGACCATTTCCGGAAGAACGTCCTGCCTGAGCTGAAGGGCGTCGCCGGCTTCGTCGGCGCCTCCCTTCTGAAGCAGCAGACGCCGGCCGGCATCGAATATGTGGTGCTGACGCGCTGGGCTTCCATCGAAGCCATCAAGGGCTTCGCCGGCCCGGACATCGCCAGGGCCGTGGTCGAGCCAGAAGCGATCGCGACACTGGTCGACTACGACCGCACGGTCCAGCATTACGACGTCGTCGAAGACGTCTAGAGCGGCGGGTCGACGAGGCTGCGCAGCCGGTCGCCGGCGAGCATGCCGAAGCGGATCAGCATCGCCTTCCGGCGTGGCGCCGACAGCGGTTCGAGCAGCGCCTCGCGCACGACATGCGCGCTCCAGCGGTCGGCGATCATGAGACCGGTGTCGTCGGGCAGCAGCTCGATCGGGAAGCCCTCGGCGACGGCGAAGTAGAACGCGTCGCAGAACTCGAGGTACTCGCGCCACTTCTTGTCGGAGCGGAAGTCGGCGCGGCTCGACTTTATCTCGACGATGGTGAGGCGGCCCGCAGCGTCGAGCGCCAGCACGTCGGCGCGGCGGCCGTTGGCGAGCGTGACCTCGGTCAGCGCCGTCTCGCCCATCTCGCCGAAGGCGCGGACGAGGCCGAGCGCGATCTGGCGTGCGATTCGTTCTTCTTCGGCGACCCCGGTCACGACGCGGCCTTCATGGGCGCGTCAGATTCTTGGCCCCCCGGAGATCGGCCTTCTCGATGTTGGCGCCGCGGAGATCGGCGCCCTGGAACTCGGCGTCCTGAAGGTTGGCCTCGCGGAGGTCGCAATCGCGGAGCGAGGCGTCGGTGAAGTCGGCGCCCTGCATGTTGCACTTGCGGAAATTGCCGCCGGAGAGATCCGCGGTCATCAGCCGGGCGCGCTCGAAGTTCGAGACCCAGACCTGGGTCGTCGAGCCCAGCAGGTTGACCGGCCCGGCCTTGACGCCGACCAGCTTGGCGCCGGCGAGGTTGGCGCGCCGGAGATTGATGCCGCGCATGTCGGCGCTGGTGAGGTCGGCGCTGCGGAGATCGGCCTGGCCGAAGTCGGACATCAGCAGCTCGGTCTTCGCCAGCACCGCTTCTTTGAGCAGCGCATGCTCGAAGTTCGCGGCCGAGAGATTGGCGCCGGTGAAGTTCTGGCTGCCGAGATCGAAGCGCGAGAGGTCGAGGCGCTTGCCCTTCTTGCCGGCGGTGCGGATCCAGTCGATGTGGCGCTGCAGGACCTCGCGCAGCTCCTCGCCGAGGGAAGCCAGCGAGCGCGGCAGGATCGCCTTCGACATGTCGGCGCCGCGGGCGTCCGCCGAGTCGAGCACGCAGCCGACCAGGTCGGCACCCTCGAAATTCGTGCCGGAAAGGATCGCGCCCGAGAGGATCGCGCCATGCAGGATCGTGCCGGTGAGATTGGCCTCGGATAGATCCGAGCCTTCCAGGTTCGCGCCGGTCAGGTTGCAGTGGGAGAGGTCGGCGCGGACGAGCTTGATGCCGCGCATGATCGCGTCTGTCAGGTCTGTCTGCACGATGAAGGCGTTTGACATCCGCGCCTGGCTCATGTTGGCGCCGCGCAGGATCGCCGCAGATGCGTCCGCCACCGTCATGTCGAAGGACATGGTGGTGAGGTTGCCCTTGGAGTCGGCCTTGAGAAGGATGCCGTCGCGGAGATCGGATTCCATCATCAGCGCGTTGGTCATGTTGGCGCCGCGCAGGCAGGCGCCGCGCAGGTCGACGCGGGTGAGGTCGGCGCCGGTGAGGTCCGCCTTGCGAAGGTCCGCCGAGAACAGGCTGGCCGCCGTCAGCTTGGCGCCCTTCATGTTGCAGTTGGCCATGCGCGAGCCGGACAGCTCGGCATTCGACAGGTTCTTGCCCGAGAGGTCGAGATAGGAGAGGTCGTAGCTGCCGAGGTTCGCGCGCTGCCCCCCCGCCCGGCCCGATGCGAACTTCGCATGGGAGTCGAGGATCTTGTCGAGCTCCGCCTGATCCAGCCGCTTGAAGCGGCTTGAATCCGGCTGTTGTTCTGGCTCTGACATGCGCGTCCGGTCTTATTCGGCCGTATTTGCGTGGAAGTCTAGAGGCTTTCCAGCCCGAACGCACCCGGAACGAGCCGCGCGACCACGCGCCGGCGCTCCGAGGTTTCCGGGTCGAGTTCCGGCGCCGGGGCGATATTCCACCACCAGGAGCGGTCCGACTCCGGCTCCGGCACGTCGGCGATCAGGCTGGTCCGCTCGACCTCGCGGCCGTCGCGGGCGAGAAGAATGCGCTCGACGTCCGAGATCAGGAGCGTGGTCGCCCGCGAACGGTCGAGATCGGCCAGATGCTGGCGGACGAGATCCTGCGCCGTCTGCGCCAGCGCCTCGTCGTCAACCCGGCCGTCGAGCCGACGGACGGGGACCACCGGCAGCTGCGAGAGGACGTTCAGCGAGACCGCCAAGTCGACCTCCGGGTCGGCGAGCGCTGGAAACGGCCGCGGCCGAATCAACTCGCCCCTGGAGACAGCTTCGAGGATGCCGCCAATGTCGTCGGTGATCCGTGTCACATTGGAAAACCGACGAGCGGCGAGGCGTGCCCGCCACGGATGAACGAGGTCGACCAGGATCACGCGCTGGAACGCGCGTGAGAGATCGGCGAGCGGCACGTCGAGCAGCGCGCCCGAGCCCATCACCAGCGCTGTTCGCCGCCTCGGCGTCTTCGCGATCGCGTTTCGCACAGCGGCACGGCTTTCCTCGAGATGCGGCGCCCAGGCTTCCCGGCAGCGGCGGTGGCGGGCGGAGATCGCGATCGATTCGGTGAGCAGGCCGAGCCTTCGCACGTAAAGCGGGCACGGTGTCGCCAGCCATTCCAGCGCCTCGGCGATCATGGCGAGGGCACTTGCTGCATGTTAGCGTCACGGCTCATCCCCGCCGCCGACCCGCTCTTCCCAAGGACAGATCCATGACCCTGACCGCCGCCGATCTGAAGAAGCTCGCCGCCTACGATACCCCGACCATCTGCAACGCGTTGGAAATCGTGGCGCCGGAGCGCCGCGCGCACGGCTTCAACCGCAAGCCGCTGATCTGCCCGTTCCCGAAGCTGAAGCCGATCGTGGGCTATGCGCGGACGGCGACGATCCGTTCGCGCGAGCCGAACGGCGCCTCCAAGGCCGACCAGCGGGCGCTTCGCGGCGAGTACTACCAGATGATCGCCGCCGACCCGGCGCCCTCGATCGCGGTGCTTCAGGACATCGACGGCCCGGATGCCGGCTTCGGCGCCTTCTGGGGCGAGGTGCAGTCGACGAT
>CAZZLX010000320.1:0-5086 GCA_964655235.1 uncultured Rhizobium sp. | reverse complement strand
TATGCCGACGACGTCCACTACATGGGCGGCTGCTCGATCAACGACAATCTGCGCTGGGCATCGACGATGTTCTCGCACAACGCGCGGCCGCCGGATCCGACCGTGGTCGGCGATCGCTGGCGCGACATGTGGATGGACCGGCTCGAGAACAGCGGGCTCTGGGTCAAGAACTGGCTCGAGCACCAGCGTCGCGACGAGTTCTGGAAGCACGGGTCGGTCTGCGAGGACTATTCGAAGATCCAGTGCGCGGTCTATGCGATCGGCGGCTGGGCGGACGCCTATACCAACGCGATCCCGCGCCTGATGCAGAACCTCACCTCGCCGAAGAAGGCGATGATCGGGCAATGGGCGCACCGATATCCGCACATGGCGAACCCCGGCCCGCCCGTCGGCTTCCTCAAGGAGGCGCTCCGCTGGTGGGACAAGTGGCTGAAGGGCGTCGAGACCGGTGTCATGGACGAGCCCATGATGCGGATCTGGATGCAGGACAGCGTGCCGCCGCAGACCTTCTATCCGGAGCTTCCGGGCCGCTGGGTCGCCGAGCCGTCTTGGCCGCCGCCGAGCGTGACGCCGACCCGCTACAGCATGAATGCCGGCCGGCTTTCGACCGGGCCGGCGCGAGCCGAAACGCACGCGATCCGCTCACCGCAGACGGTCGGCCAGACCATCGGCAAATGGTGTCCTTACGGCCTCTTCCCAGACATGCCGGGGGACCAGCGCGACGATGACGGCGGCTCGCTGGTATTCGACACGGAGCCGCTGGCCCAGGCGGTCGAGATCATGGGCGCGCCTATCGTCGAGCTCGAAGTCTCCTCGGACAAGCCGCAGGCGCTGGTCGCGGTCCGGCTCTCGAACGTCTATCCGGGCGGCGCCGCGACACGGGTCAGCTACGGACTCCTCAACCTGACCCACCGCGACAGCCACGAGAGCCCGACGCCGCTGACGCCGGGCAAGCCGTACCGTGTCCGCGTCCAGCTCAACGACATGGCGCAGGTGTTCCCGGCCGGCCATCGCATCCGGGTCTCGATCTCGACCACTTACTGGCCTCTCGCCTGGCCGTCGCCGGAGGCAGCAACGCTGACGATCCGCTCGGAAGGAAGCGCGCTGATCCTGCCGATCCGCGGTGCCTCGCCGCATGACGCGAAGCTGAAACCGCTGCCGCCGCACGAGCTGCCGGAAGCCCTCAAGACGACGACGATCCGGAAGGGCGGTGTCACCCAGACGCATACGCGCGACCGGCCGACCGGCGCGTTACGCTACGTCTTCGTAAACGACAGCGGCACGATCCTGATCGACGGCATCGGCCTCGAAACCTCGGGCCGGATGCAGGACGATTTCTCGATCCACCCGAGCGAGCCGCTGAAGGCACGTGCCGAGGTCACCTCCGAGAGCCGCTACACTCGGAAGGACTGGGACATCGAGACCAAGTGCCGGACGGTGATGACGGCGACGGCGACGACCTTCGAGCTCGAGGCGACACTGGACGCATTCGAGAACGGCGTCCGCGTCTTCGCCAAGAACTGGAAGGAGTCTATCCCGCGCGACAACGTCTAGGGGCTATTTCTTCTCGATGTTCCAGAGCATCGGGATCGGTCCCTCGACGATGCCGGAGAGGTTGGCGCGCCACGCCATCGGCCGCGCGTACTGGCCGAGCGGGATGTAAGGCACCACTGTCTGGAAGCCGCGCTCCTGGATGCGGGCGGCGATGGCCTTGCGATCCTCCAAAGTAGAAGCCGCGAGCCAGTCGGAGCGCATCTTCTCCATGGTCTCGTCCGACGGCCAGCCATAGGCGGCATTCTTCGCGCCGCCGGTACGAAGTGCCGTGTTGAGAATGGGCGTCGCGATGTCGACGACCAAAGTGAAGCTGTGGAACAGCGACCAGCCGGCCTTGTCGAGCGGTTCCTGGTTGTTGATGCGTCCGAGCGCCGCGGTCCAGTCGATGGTCTGCAGGTCGACATTGAGGCCAGCGGCGCGCAGCTTCTCGGCGGCGATCAGCGCACCGCCATGAGAGTTGGGGTTATCGGCGGGGTCGAGCAGAACGATCCGCTCGCCGGCATAGCCCGCCTCCTTGATCAGCGCCTTCGCCTTCTCGATGTTCTTCGGGCCCATGAACTCGGCGGTGCCGGCCGTCGTCGACATCGGCGTCCCGCAGCCGTAGTAGCTGGGGCAGAGCTTCCAGTATTCCGGATTGCCGACGATCACCTGCATGTACTCGGTCTGATCGAGCAGGAGCAGCAGGGCTTGGCGGATCTTAGGGTTGTTCATCGGCGGATGAAGATGATTGATCCGGAGCGTGGTCATGCCGCCGATCTTGTCGGTCAGCTTCACCACGACGTCCTTGTTGTTCTTGAGCGGCGGCAGCAGGTCGATCGGCGGCGCCTCGATCAGGTCGACCTCGCCGGCGCCGAGCGCAGCAAGCGCGGTCGCGTTGTCGGGAATGACCAGCCATTCTACGCGATCGACCTTGGCGACCTTGCCGCCAGCGGCGAAGTCCGGCGCCTCGGCGCGTGGCCGATAGCCGGCATGCTTCTGATAGACAGCCTTGGCGCCCGGCTGCCATTCGGCCGTGACGAACCTGAACGGTCCAGATCCGATAGGATCGGTGAATTGCTGGAACGGATCGGTCTTGGCGACGCGCTCCGGCATCATGAAGAGCGGGTTGTTGCTGGGCTTCGCCAGAACGTCGAGCATGAGTCCAAAGGGCTGCTTCAACGTGATGCGGACCTGGCTGGCGTCGATCGCCTCCATGCTTGCCGTCGCCTCCAGCAGGCGCTGACCGAGGACGTCGCGCTTCCCGAAGCGCTGGATCGAGGCGACGCAGTCGGCGGCAGTCACCGGCGTGCCGTCATGCCATGTCTGGCCCGGACGCAGCGTGAACTCCCAGACGAGCCCGTCCGCCGAGACCTTGTGGGACGCGACCATCTGCGGCTGCGGCTCGAGCGCGCCGTTAAGCCCGAAGAGCTGGTCGTAGACCATGTAGCCGTGATTGCGGGTGATGTAGCCTGTACTCCAGACCGGATCGACGATCTTGATCTCCGCATGCGGCACGAAGCGCAGAGTCGTCTGGGCCGAGGCGGCAGACGCCAGCCCGGCCGACAATGCGACCGCCCCCATCAGCCGCGCGGTCATGCGGGAGTTCTTCATCATCGGCACTCCGGACACCTGCAAGGAATTCGGCCACTCTGCCGCATGCCCGGCCCTGCGCAACCAGCGCTTCGCAGGTGGCGAAACTACATGCGGTCGGAGCGCTTCGGCACCGCGACGGCGACCCAGGCGAGCCCGACCAGGAGGAACACCGTGGTCAGCACGAAGACCCAGGGCAGGCCCGCGTAGGCGGCCACGACACCACCGGTCATCGGACCGAGCGAGTTGCCGAGAAAATAGGCAGACGAGGTGATGCCGAAGGTCATGCCGCGCTCGCTGGCGGGCGTCGCCTTGGCGATCAGCGCATTCGTGATCGGGACGATGCTGCCCACGAAGAGGCCGAGGCTGAGCCGCTCGACGACAAAGGCCCAGTACGAGCCGACCAGGGCCTGGGGAGCAGTCGCGAGTGCGGCACCGGCGAGCGCGATCATCAACACCGTCTTCTCGCCGAGACGGTCTCCCGACCGGGTCAGTAGGGGGACCGCAAAGACGCCGGCGAGACCGGTTATCGACAGTGCGAGGCCGCCCAGGGTCGCGAGATTCGGCTGGTCGCCGACGATGTTCTGCACGTAGAGCGCGACGATCGGCTGCACCGCCTGGATCGAGAACTGGGACAGCAGAAGCATCACGACGAGCACCGCCATGCCAGGCACCGCCCCCACCTGCCGAAGCGCGACCAGAACCGGCGTCTTCGGCTTGCCCTGCTCCGGCGGCGTGAAGGCCTCGGGCACGGATGCCCAGCAGAGCACCGCCGCCGCGAGCGACATCACTCCGCTGACGAAGAAAGGCAACCGGTAGCTCTCGGTCAGGTCTGCAAGCCCGCCGCCGAAGATGGGGCCGAGTAGCGAACCGATCAGCTGGCCGCTGCTCATCAGACCGAGTGCGTAACCGAGCCGGCTCTTCGGTACCTGGGTCGAGATCAGAATCACCGAGGCGGCCGAGAATCCGGCGAAGGCGCCCATCAGGATCCGCGCGCCGAGCAGGTGCCAGACGCTCTGCGCCAGACCCATCAGCAGCGTGCAGACGCCGATCGCCACGCAGGAGCGGAGCACCATCAGCTTACGCCCGTGGCGGTCGGCCATGCGTCCCCAGATCGGCGAGACCAGGGCGGCCATGAACGAGGTAACGGCGGCAAGGATCCCGGACCAAAGATACAGATGGGTGTCGTGGGCGACGCCGACCTCGGGCAGGAATAGCGGCAGGATCGGGCTGACGAAGGTGAAGGACAGGCTCATGACCAGCTGGACCGCGACCATCGCCATCAGCGTCGCACGCCAGCGGGGCGAGCCGTCCTCTCCCTCCGGAACCGATGTCGCCGTGTCGCTCACCGCCGCCAGGCGGTGGCCTGCTGCAGGCCGCGCAGGTAGCCGATCGTGAAGATGTGACCCTGGATGCCGTAGCCGGCCGGCATGTCGTCCCCGTCTGTCGCCAGCAGCGGCGCATGATCGGGGCGGACGAAGCCGCCATAGCCGCGGCGCTCGAAGGCGTCGACCAGGCCCGGCAGGTCGATGCGGCCCTCGTCTGGGAAGGTCTCCATGAAGTCGGTCGGACCGCCCTCGATGTTGCGGACATGGACGTAGGGCACTCGGTCGATGAACTTCTCGAACAGCGCCACCACGTCGACCCCGAGCTCGCCGAAGCAGCCGGCGCAGAAGGTCACCGCGTTGCTCGGGCTCGGCGACAGCGCCAGCAGCCGCTCGAAGCTCTCGACCTTGTCCATGATCCGCTCGAGCCCGCAGAGCGGCGACATCGGCGGGTCGTCCGGATGCATCGCCATCTTGACCCCAGAGGCCTCTGCCACCGGCAGAACGGCTTCGAGGAAGCGCTCGAGATTGGTCCACATCTGGGCGCGCGAGATCGCCGCCTCGTCATGGGGCATGGTCTCGGGACCGATTTCGGAGAGGGCGAAGCGGCTGGTGGGCGCGCCGCCTCGGGTCGGGAC
>CAZZLX010000319.1:0-5104 GCA_964655235.1 uncultured Rhizobium sp. | reverse complement strand
CCCTACAAGTTCGTCGAGCGCGTGGCGCAGGACCGCATCGTCATGGAGCGGTTCGAGGGCTATCGCGACAAGGACAAGTTCCCACCCGGCCGCCTCGTCTTCCTGCCGGTGCCGGACACGACGGTGCGCTTCGCCAACCTGCGCTCGGGCCAGCTCGACATGATCGAGCGCATGTCGCCCAACGACGTGCCGGCGGCGAAGGCCGATGCGAAGCTCGGCTTCGCGCAGGCGACGAGCCTCGGCTACCAGGGCCTGACGTTCAACATCGCCAATGGCGACAAGGCGAAGGGACCGTTCGGCGCGAACGCTAAGCTTCGCCTCGCGCTCGACGCCGCGATCGATCGCGAGACGCTGGTGCAGGTGGTCTCGGGCGGCATCTTCACGCCGGGCAACCAGCCGGTGCCCCCGTCGAGCCCGTTCTACGTCTCGGACCTTCCGGTGGAGAAGCGCGACGTCGCCAAGGCGAAGCAGCTCGTGAAGGAGTCGGGCGTCGCCAATCCCAGCTTCACGATGCTGACGCCCAACACCGACATCGCCAAGCAGGCGATGGAGATCATCCAGGCGATGGCGAAGGAAGCCGGCATCGACATCAAGCTGCAGCTGATCGAGTTCGTGACCATGCTCGACCAGGCGCGCAGCGGCAATTTCGAGGCCGACTATGTCGGCTGGTCGGGCCGCATCGATCCGGACGGCAACATCGCCAACCTGCTCTCGTGCAAGTCTGCCGGCAACGACGGCCGCTACTGCAACGACGGCGTCGAGAAGCTGCTTCAGCAGGCCCAGCTCTCGGTCGACCCGGCCGTGCGCAAGAAGGCCTACGACCCGGCGATACGCCAGATCCTCCAGGACCTGCCGATCATCTACCTCTGGCACGGCACCTGGCTCTACGCCTTCGACGCCCGCCTCAAGGGCTTCGTCGCATATCCCGACGGCATCGTGCGCCTGAACGGCGTGACGTTGAACAAGAGCTAGTCTTGGCGGGCCTCCACGCCGCTAGCGCGCCGAGCGGCACGGATGCCCGGTCACGATCCAGGCCCGGTGACATACACATTTGTTTCGATCTGGGGCGACAAATGATACTTTACTAAATAATGAAAATTTATATAAATTCCCGTTAATTACGGGGGATGCCATTACAGTCGGCTCAGAAGCCCATTCCAGGGAGAAGAGCGAAGCGCTCGGCGACTGGGGTGGCCGTCCCCGACTTAGCGCCATCGTCCTCCTCGGGAGCTCGCCGCTCTTCCCTGCGCTGATCGAATGGGCCAGGCGATCGAAGCTTGCGACCACGGTCATCACGTCCCCCGACCAGGCGCCCGAGCTGAAGCGGATGGGAGTAGAGGCGCATATCGTCGACCACTTCGACGACACGGCAACCAAGCTGCTGCCCCCGCTTACCGACTCGTGGGTTGCGATCTCCTTCGGCGCGAGGTGGATCTTCCGCAGCGAAATCCTATACGGGACTCACGCCTTCGCCGGACGGCTGGTGAATGCGCATGGAACCCGCCTCCCGTTCGATCGAGGCGGCGGCGGTTTCTCCTGGCGCGTCATGCGCGGCGATCGGATCGGCTGCCTGCTGCTGCACAAGGTGGATGCCGGAATCGACACCGGCTCGGTCGTCGCCTTCGAGGACTATGTCATCGCGCGGGCGCTCCAGACGCCGGCGGAAATCGCGGCGGACTACGAGCGGCGTTAGCTGCCGTTTGTCATTGAGTATCTGGAAAGAGGGGCGCTGCTCGACGGCGTCGCCCAACCCGACTACGCGGGAACCTACTATCCGCGCCTTCGCACGCCGACCCATGCATGGATCGACTGGTCTTGGCCTGCACAGGAGATCGAGCGTTTCATCCTGGCGTTCGACGAGCCCTATCCTGGCGCCCGGACCTGCTGGCGAAACGCCGTCCTAATCCTGAAGCAGACGCAGCTTCATCGCGGCGAGGTTCCGCACCATCCGTTCCAAAGCGGTCTGGTGATACGCAACAACCGACGCTGGCTCACTGTCGCCTTGCCGGGCCCGGACAGCCTCATCATCGAGTCCGTGACCGACGAGAAAGGCGAAAGCTTGATGAGCCGCATTGCGGAGGGCGATCGCTTCTTCACGCCGCCGGAGCGGCTGAGCGCCGCGATGCAGGAACGCGTAACGATCGGCCCGAAGGGAGCGAGATAGGGTCGCTCCCTCGGGGTTCGATCTATTTCTTCTGCGCCGCGCGGTTCGCTTCGAGCTTTTCGTCGACCAGCTTCACGGTGGCGTCGACGACCGGGTTGGAGAGGCCCTTCTGCTTGGCGATCGCCTGGACCAGGCGGTCGACGCGCTCGATGTAGGGTGCGCCGGCGAAGAGGGCGCGTGCCGCCGATGACGGGCGCGAGAGGCCCTGGGCGGCCGCCGCGTACTTCTCGAACGGCACGAGATCGTTGGCGTCCGCGCCGAGGCCGACGCAGAGATCCTTGACCCAGTTGTAGACCGAGCGCGAAGCCTCGATGTCGGAGTGGACCGCGTCCTTGATCGCGCGCGGGCCGTCTTTGGTGACGCAGCGGTAGTTGCCGGTGAGCAGCATCGCCCATTTCGCCAGCGGCACGAAGATGGAGTCGTGCGTCTTCAGCTTCACCGGCAGCTCGACCTTGGTACCGTCGCCCGGGTCGTGGCGGATCGCCTCGATGTCGGCTTCGAGGTCGCGGAGGATCTGGGTCGACTTGTCGCTGTCGAAGCGCGCCGCCTTGAAGTTGGTCGGGAGCGTCACCTGCAGCACGTTGACCGGCTCCTCCGGCGGACGGAAAGCCTGCGGGTCGGGGCTGCAGAGGGTCAGCGTCGCCGGATCGAAGCTGTCCCACACGCGGGGATCGGTGTAGGCGACCTCGAGCTTGGCGTAGTCGAGGCCGGGAATCCGCTTCACGTAGGGCAGCGGCGGCATGTTCATGATCGACATGCAGGGCACGCGCGACTTGGCGACCGCGTCGAGCAGTTCGCGCACGCCCGGCTGACGGTACTGCGGCTCCTGCATCGCGAGCCCGATCAGGTCGAAGTCCTTCGGGTTGAAGTCGGTCGGGCCGCCGGCACGGAGCTTGCCCTTGAGCTTGCGGGTATCGATCTCGACCAGGTCCTTCCGGCCCTTGACCGGCAGGCGGATGCGCGCGCCCTCCTTGTTCATGAGCTCGGCCTCGGCCGGCAGGCAGACCAGCGACACGTTGTGCCCGCCGAACAGCATCTTGGTGGCGAGCAGCGAGCCGTAGGAGGCCCCCAGGATCAGAATATTGTAGGCCATGCATCCCCTCTTATGGCGGCGCGCCGGGTCGGCAGAAATCGCGGACCGCGCATTTTCGACACTCTCCCTCGCAAAGCAAGGACGGCTTGTCTCCGAAATGAAACTGGTCCGCGAGCGGGGTCGCGTCGTACTCAGGGTCCCTCATGGCAAACTCCGGGAACATGTCCCCCATGCTTCGCGTCGCCTTTCTTGCTTTCCTGGTCCTTTCCTCGGCCCCCGCCCTGGCCCAGGGCCCCGTCGTCGCGCCGCCCCAGCGCGACTGGCAGCTCACTCTCGGTGGCAGCGTCGGCTTCGTCCCCAAGTACGAGGGGTCCAGCAACTACGAGTTCCGGGCGCTTCCCTATGTGGACGCAAGCTACAAGGACGTGGTCTTCGTGCGCGGCCTCGCGGCCGGCGCCAATCTCGTGAACGTCAAAGGCCCGCGCCCCGGCGACGGGCTCCGGATGGGCCCGATCCTCCGCTACGGCTTCGGCCGCGAGGAGAGCGACGACGACGCGCTGCGCGGCCTCGGCGACATCGACGACGCGATCGAGGCAGGCGGCTTCATCGCCTACTCGGCCGGGCCGCTGATCGCCGACCTGACCCTGGTCAAGGACGTGGCCGGCGGCCATGACGGCGTGCTGGCCGATGCCGGCATCGCCTGGCGCGCCAACATCTCGCCCCGGATGCGCGGCTCGGTCCGCGCCTCGACCACCTGGGCCAACGACACCTATATGAGCAACGTCTTCGGCATCTCGCCGGCGCAGTCGGCCCGGAGCGGCATGCGTGTCCACGACGCCGGCGCCGGCATCAAGGACGTGGGCCTGTCCCTGAACCTCTCCTACGGTATTACCCAGAACTGGTCGGTCTCGGGCCGCGTCGCCTATTCGCGGCTGCTCGGCGACGCCGCGGACTCGCCGATCGTCGCCGACCGGGGCGCCAAGAACCAGGTCGGCACCTTCCTCACGGTCGCCTACGGCTTCTGACGGCGGCGTCTACTTCCGCTCCGACGACCAGGGGAAGTTGATGTAGCGGTCGCGCGTGTCGTAGCAGATGTTGCCGTACATCTTCAGATAGGAGGCGCGGCGCGCCGGGTCGGCATAGACCGCGCCCGGCTCGGCGACGTCCTTCTCATACTGCGCGATGTTCTGCAGCGAGAGCGCCTTCGGCAGGATGTCCATCGCCTGCGGGATGCTCTTGCCCTCGAGCCAGTCGGCGGCGTGCTGGCCCATGGCATAGCCGAAGACGGATGAGGCGAGGCTGATGCTCGCCTTGTAGGGGCTGTTGCCCTTCTTGATCTCGTCGACCGCCTCCTTCTCGCCGTCGATGCCGCCGAGGAACTGGTCGGGCCTCGCCTTGCCGGCCTCGCGCAGCGCCTGCAGCGCGCCCAGTACCACGGTGTCGGCGCCGAGCACGACGTCGATCGTCGGCTGCGCCAGCAGGACGGTGCGCATGGTCGCCAGCCCGCCCTCCTTGTTCACCGTCGTCGGCGAGATGTCGGCGACGACGACGACGCCCGGCATGTCCTTGAAGGTGTCACGCATCGCGGTGAACCGCGGCGCCAGGAACTGCAGGCTGTCGTGCGTCAGCAGCACCACCTTCGCCTTGCCGGCGAGGCGCGAGCGGATGTGCACCGCCGCCGCATTGGCCAGAACCTTGCCGGTGAGGTACTGCGGCGCGTTGAGCAGCGAGACCGCCGGCGGCGGCACGACCGTTCCGACATAGGCGCCGGACCAGATCATCTGCTGGAGCGCCGGCGCCAGCGACGGCGCATCGACCGGGGCCGCGACCACGGCGCCGATCTTCTCGTCCTGCAGCGCCGTGACCTGCGCGCGCATCCGGCCGGCGTCGTTCGAGGCGAGCTCCAG
>CAZZLX010000318.1:0-5126 GCA_964655235.1 uncultured Rhizobium sp. | reverse complement strand
GTTGGGACCGATGATGCCGACGATCTCGCCCGGCTCGACGCGGAGGTCGACGCCCTTCAGGATCTCGTCGGTGGCGCCGTAGCCGGCGACGACGCCGGTCGCGGTCAGGAGCCCCACTTGCGCCGTCCCATGTAGGCTTCCTGGACCTGTGGATGGCTCGCCATCTCCTCGAAGCTGCCTTCGGCGAGGTGGCGGCCTTCGGCAAGAACGACCACGTGGTCGCAGAGCCTGGCCACCATATCCATGTGATGCTCGATCAAAAGGATGGTGATGCCGTCCGCGACCAGGCTCTTCAAATGCTCGCCGATCTCGCGCGCCAAGGTCGGGTTGACGCCGGCGACCGGCTCGTCGAGCAGGATCAGCTTCGGCTCGGTCATCAGCGCGCGGCCGATCTCCAGCAGCTTCTTCTGGCCGCCAGAGAGATCCGAGGCCGGGTTGCGGATGACGTGGAAGAGGTTGAGCCGGCGGGCGATGGCGACAGCGCGCGCCAGCAGCACTTCCTCGCGCTCCTGCGCCTTCGGCAACCGGAACAGGGCAGGGAGCATGTCCTCGCCGGGTTGGTCGGCGCCGTAGAGCATCAGGTTGTCGAGCACCGAGAGCCTGGGCAGGCCGCGGGCGATCTGGAAGGTGCGCACGAGGCCGAGCCGCGTGATCTGGTCGGGGCGGAGGCCGGCGATGTCGTGGCCGTCGAACACGATCCGGCCGCGGTCGGGCGGGATCACGCCGGTGATGCAGTTGAAGAGCGTGGTCTTGCCCGCGCCGTTGGGCCCGATCAGGCCGGTGATCCGGCCGGACTCGACCTTGAGATCGGCGCCGCGGAGCGCATGCACGCCGTAAAAGGCGCGTTCGACCCCGCTGACCTCCAGCAACGCCATGCTTTCTTTGACGCCCCCTGTTTGGACGCAAGGGTAGTGGCCGCCGCGATGGGGATGCAACCGGCTATTTCCGACTTGCTTCGGCCCGCGACCGTACCGCCGGCCGGCGGTACGGCTTGCCGTTTCCGCGCCTGCCTCCGATCATCGCGGCGAGGGGCCGGATTCAGAGCCCGAGGGAGGATGACGTGACGCCCCAGCTGCCGTCCTACGACCACGGAACCTCGTCGACCAAGCTGATCGGCGAGACCATCGGCCGCCATTTCGACCGCGCCGTCGCGACCTATGGCGACCGGGACGCGCTGATCGTGCGCCATCAGGGCGTCCGTTGGAGCTACCGCGAGCTGGGGCGCCGGGTCGACGATCTTGCGGCGGGCCTGCTTTCGCTCGGGCTCGAACCCGGCGACCGCGTCGGCATCTGGTCGCAGAACTGCGCGGAGTGGGCACTGACCCAGTTCGCCACCGCCAAGGCTGGCCTGATCCTAGTCAACATCAACCCCGCCTATCGCCGGACCGAGATCGAGTACGCCTTGAACAAGGTCGGCTGCAAGGCGCTGGTGACCTCGCCGGCCCTCAAGTCGAGCGACTACCTGGCGATCCTCAACGACCTGATGCCGGAGCTCAAGGCGGCGACGCCGGGCAAGCTCAAGGCGAACAAGATCCCCGAGCTCCGTACCGTCATCCGCCTTGGCAAGGACAAGACGCCAGGCATGCTGAACTTCGACGACGTGGCATCGGCCGGCAGCAATGCCGAACGCTCCCGCCTCGTCGAACTCACAGCCACGCTCCAGTTCGACGACCCGATCAACATCCAGTTCACCTCTGGAACGACGGGGTTTCCTAAGGGCGCGACGCTCACCCACCGCAACATCCTCAACAACGGCTACTTCGTGGGCTCGGCGATCCGGCTGGGACCCGAGGACCGGCTCTGCATCCCGGTGCCGCTCTACCATTGCTTCGGCATGGTGATGGGGAATCTCGGCTGCATCACCCACGGCTCGGCGATGATCTATCCGGCCGAGGTGTTCGATCCGCTCTCGACCCTGACCGCGATCGCCGAGGAGCGCTGCACGGCGATCTACGGCGTGCCGACCATGTTCATCGCCCAGCTCGACCATCCGGAATTCGACAGGTTCGATCTCAAGAGCCTGCGCACCGGGATCATGGCCGGATCGCCATGCCCGATCGAGGTCATGAAGCGGGTCATCGACAAGATGAACTGCCGCGAGGTCACGATCGCCTACGGCATGACCGAGACCTCGCCGGTCTCGACCCAGAGCGCGGTCGACGACTCGGTCGAGCACCGGGTCTCCACCGTCGGCCGCACCCAGCCGCATATCGAGGTGAAGATCGTCGGGCCGGACGGCCGCATCGTCGAGCGCGGCCAGCCGGGGGAGCTCTGCACGCGCGGGTACTCGGTAATGATCGGTTACTGGAACGACGCGGAGAAGACGAAGGAAGCGATCGACGTCGCTGGCTGGATGCACACAGGCGATCTCGCGACCATGGACGGCGAGGGCTATGTCAACATCGTCGGGCGGCTGAAGGACATGATCATCCGCGGCGGCGAGAACGTCTATCCGCGCGAGATCGAGGAATTTCTCTACCGGCATCCGAAGATCCAGGACGTGCAGGTGATCGGCGTGCCCGACGACAAGTACGGTGAGGAAATCTGCGCCTGGGTGCGCCTGCGATCGGGCGTGAGCGCGGACGAGGAAGAGGTGAAGGCGTTCTGCAAGGGGCAGATCGCCCACTACAAGGTCCCGCGCTACGTCCGCTTCGTCGATGCCTTCCCAATGACGATCACCGGCAAGATCCAGAAGTTCGTCATGCGCGAGCAGATGGTGAAGGAGCTGGGCCTCACCGTGCGCAAGACCGCCTAGCGCCTTCAGCCCTGACGATTGGCGAGCCGGTCGCCGAGGGCGCGGATCAGGGCGGCGCCGTCACCGCGCCAGGCCGGCCCGTGCATGCAAGCTATCGTCCGCGGCGCCAGGGCCGCGAGCTTGTCGACCATCGCCTGCGTATTGGGGGCGTGCGTGTAGAACTCGAGCCGGGATCGGAGCGCCTCGCTCGGGCCCAGGATGTCGCTCTCGGTCAACGGCACGTGATCGGCGCCGCCCTGGGTGAAGAGGTCGCTGCAGAACAGCGTGCCGGTGGTCTCGTCGACCAGGAGCCCGGCTTCCCATCCGTGCGGGAAGTGCGGGGTGGAGATCCAGCGCACGGTGTGGCGCCCGAGGGGCACCGCCTCGCCGTCGTCGAGCGGCCGGGGGGCCCGATCGGCGAAGTCGCCGATCGAGACGTTGGCGGCGAGCCGCCCGCAAAGAGGCAGCGCGTTGGGCGCCACCGTCAGGAACGAGTTGAGGGCACCGCACTCGTCGGCTTCGTAGTGCGAGAACGAGATGTGCCGCAGCCGCTCGACCGGCATCACGGAAGCGACGGCACCGCGCACGAGCGCAAACATGCTGCGCTTGCCGGCGTGAAACAGCAGCGGCTCGTCGTCATCGATCAGGTAATGGTTGAAGGTGAAGCCGCCTGGGCTGGTGGTGACCGGCACTGAGATCCGGTAGATGCCGTCGGCGATCTCGTCGATCCGGGTTCCGCTGTCGCGATCGGTGATCATCCGGGCCCTCATGCGTTCGCCCGGAGGATAGCAGCGGATGCCGCCCCGGAGGGAGAGACTCCGGAGCGGCATCGCGTTGGGCTAGCGCTGGCTCATCAGCACGCGCGTCTGCAGCGACTGCGCGAGCTCCAGGTGGTGGCGCACGGTCGGCAGCGTCTCGGCGGCGAAGGCCTTCAGTTGAGGATCCTTGCCGTTGGCGAGCTGGTATTCGAGCATCTGCGCGACCTTGGTGTGGTCGTCGATCTGCCCCTTGATGTAGGCGCGATCAAAGGCGGCGCCCTGCAGGCGCGTCAGCTGGTCGAAGCTGGTCTTGTACGTGCCGTTCATCGCGCCGGGAAGCCGGATCTCAGTCGGCTGTACCAGGGCGTTCAGGCGTGCATTCGCCTTGCTGTGGTCCTCGACCATCTGGCGGCCGAAGTCGCGGACGTTCGGATTGCCGGCGCGCTGCTGCGCCAGCTTGCCGAACTCGACCTCGGTCACGCCGGCCGCGGCGATCTCGTGCAGGAAGATCTCGTCCTGGCGGTCGAGAACGTAGACGCCCGCGGCCGGCGCCGGCTGTGCGGGAACCGGTACCTGGGCGTATTGCGGCATGGGCGCATAGGTCGGCGCCACGGCGAGAAGAGGCGTCGAGGGGATGGTGTCGCGGGCGTCCGGGGTGATCTCACCCGGGATCTCCAGGTACCGCATGTCCTGGTCCATCCGGACCGGTGACGGACCGCCAACGTCACCGCCGTTGATGTCGACCTGCTGCGCGAAGGCCGGAACGGCGAGACACGTCGTGGCAAGCAAAATGGACGCGAGAAGACGCATGTCTTCCTCCTTTGAGCGAGACTGAGCAATGAGGTTGGGACGCCTTGGCGTGCAGCGGCCGGGAGGCATCGGACGCCTTGCGTCGGCCGTTCGGGGATGCGCGGGTGCGCAGCCGTGAGCGGCCCCTCCAGCGAGGGGAACTGCCGCGATCGCGATTAGGTTCCGAACGCCGGCGATGCAGGCTCGGCAAAGGTAGGACGGCACCGCTCGCTCGCGCCAACGCGAGCGAGCGGTACCGGCATAACGGCTAACGGCTCGTCAGCGGCGAAGGCGGCGCCGGGACCATCACCGTGGGTTGGGGAAGCTGACCCGTCTGGGTGATGGCGGTGACCGTAGTCGACGCATAAGGCATCGAGGGGATCGTGGCGCGCGCATCCGGCGTCATCTGGCCGGGGATCTCGAGATAGCGGTTGTCCTGGTCGGCGCGGGCGGACGAACCGCCGGCGTCCTGCGCCAGTGCCGGAACCGCGGCGACGATCGCCGCGGCGAGCAGAGCTGATGCCAGAAGACGCATGTCTTCCTCCTCTTCCAGTGAACCAAGGGGCGGTGGGGCGCCTCGTGCTGTCGACGCCAACCGTCGGCGGCGAAGCCCGGTTCCGGAAATGGACGCGGTCCGCCCGTGGCCAAAAAAGGCCGGCGAACCGCGTCAGCTCCAGGACGACCAAGCTATTGGGAGGTCACCTGCCAGGCGCCGTCCGGCTGCTGGCAGGCCGTGCCGTCGTCCCTGCAACTGGACGGCTTCCCGCCCATCCCCCACGCCCAGCAGCCCGCCACGCCGCCCAGCTGGGCCTTCTCGCCGCCCCAGGCCGTGGAGGTGGTGGGCT
>CAZZLX010000317.1:0-5128 GCA_964655235.1 uncultured Rhizobium sp. | reverse complement strand
CGCTGAGTCGGCGGCTTCCGGCCGAACTGGCGCCGCAGCTCGTCCTTGGCGGCCTTTAACGTCCGGGCGCGCTCGGCGCTCAGGTTCTTGCCGGCACGGTTGACGTAGAAGGTCAGCATCGCGATCGCCGACCGATAAGGGTCGGCCTTCCGCCGATCGCTCTCCTCGGCCGATTTCTTCAGCGACGCGGCGATGCGCTTCGGGTCCTTCCAGGTGAATAGGCCCTTCTTCAGGTCGAGCGCATCGCTGTGTTCGGTCGCCTCTGCCGACCAGCGATCGGAGCTGCCGTGCGAGTCCGTCATGGCACATCTCCCGGTTTTGCCTTTTCGAAACGGGAGCGTCGCCAGGGCCGTTCCCGTGACAAGGATGCGGCTGCGGAACCGCGCGGTACCTGGGGAGTTTCGCCTGCACCGGCAATCCGGAGGAGACTGACATGCGTCCGTTCATCTTCGTCGTGCTCGCCGCGCCGCTGCTCCTCGTCGCCTGTGGCGGGTCGGAACCTCAGCGCGTCTATGTCCAGCCGCAGTCCGCCGCGACCGCGCCGGGCGGCACGACCGTCGTCGTCCCACCGGGCAGTTCGGCCAAGATCTGCCCGGTCGGCACCGTCTGCTGACTTAAAGCAACGAGGTTGGAAGCCAGGGGGCGCGCCGGCGCCCCCTTTTTCGTTTCAGCCCGAGAGGAAGTGGCCGAACGGATTGAGCGGGCCGACGCGATCGCAGACGATCTTGGTCACCGCCATGATCGGCACCGCCAGGATCGCCCCCGGCACGCCCCACATCCAGTACCAGAAGACCAAAGCGAGGATGACCAGGACCGGGTTGAGCGTGAAGCGCCGGGCCAGCAGCATCGGCGTGATCCCCTAACCCTCGGCGAGATGAATGAGGAGGTAAAGACTGGCCGGCAACAGCGCTTCCCAGAGCCCGTCCAGCGTCAGGAGACCGACCAGGAAGAAAAGCCCGACACCGAGCAAGGGGCCCAGGATCGGCACGTAGTTCAGCAGGAAGGCGACCACCCCCCAGAGCACGGGATCGCCGACGCCGCAGGCCCACATCACGAAGCCGGTGGCCAGGCCGACCAGCACGTTCATCGCGGTGATGGTCAGAAGGTAGCCCGAGATGTCGCTTTCGATCTGCTGGGATATCTCGACCGCGCGACGCTTGTCGCTGAAGCGGGGCAGCACCTCGACCAGCTTGCGCAGGAACGTATCCCCGGCGATCAGCAGGAAGAACAGCAGCAGGCCGGTTGTGAACAGCCCGGCGGCGAAGTACCAGGTACCGGCGAACAGCTGCTCGGGCAGCGATCCTTCGGTAGCCGGAATCGTCAGCGTCGCGGTGTCCAGCTGGGTCATGCTGCGGACGGCATGAAGGAATCGCCGGAATATCTCGACGGGCTCTCGCAGGAACTCCAGGCGCTCCTGCATTCGCGGGATCGCAGAGGGGAGCTTGGCGAACCAGTCGCCGGCCGGCCCGGTCAGAGCCGCGACCAGACCGACGATGAAGGCCGCGACCGAAATGATCAGCAGCAGGGCGGCGACAACGCGCGGCACCGACCAGCGTTCGAGGAACCGCAGCGCCGGGTTCAGCAGCAGCTTGAGGACGACCGCCAGGACCACCGGCAGGATGATCGCCTTCGCCACATAAAGGACGGCGAGCATGACGACCACGAAAAGCCCCGTCTGGATCAGGAAGGTGCCCTGGAGCGGGTCGACCGCGGAGGGGCTTTCCGCCACGGGGGGGGCAGCGGACTCGTCGTCCGTCAAAGGCGGGACGATATCACGGAGTTGTCGCAGATTGGGGGCGGTCACGCCGAATTAAGGCGGCGCGTCGCCGCGAGTTCCGCCACTCGGCGCGCGTCGGCCATTTGGCAGCGGCATCCGTGCTAGCGTTCCCTGACACCAGGGAGGATCGCATGGCCGTGCAGACCCAGCAGCGAAATCGTCCGCTGAACCAAGAGGAGCTGAAGGCGCGGATCGACCGGCTGCCGCGCACCCGGCTCGCGGCGCTGCCGACACCGCTCGAAGCCTGCCCGCGCCTAACGGCCGCGCTCGGCGGGCCGGATATCCTGGTCAAGCGCGACGACATGACCGGCCTCGCCTTCGGCGGCAACAAGGCGCGTCAGCTCGAATTCCTGTTTCCCGGCATTCTTGCCTCGGGCTGCGACACGATCGTCGCCGGCGCCTACACCCAGTCGAACTGGTGCCGCCAGATAACCGCCGCCGCCTGCCGGCTCGGGCTCAAGGTCGAGCTGGTCCTGGTGCACGGCATCAAGGGGCCGAAGCTCACAGGCAACCTGCTGCTCGACAAGCTGATGGGGGCCAACGTGACGGTCGTCGACATCGACGACGTGCAGCGCCTGCCCCCGATCCTGGAAGCCAAGACCGCGGAGCTGAAGGCGGCCGGCCGAAAGCCCTACCTGGTCTCGCCCTTCGCCATGTCGACGCTGTCGATCTCGACGGTAGGATACGTCGAGGCGATGGCGGAGATCGACGCGCAGCTCACTGAACGCGGCCTCCGGGCCGACTATGTCTACGTCTCCGGCGCCAACATGACCCCAGCCGGCCTCCTTCTCGGTGCCAAGGCGCTCGGCCTCCGGACGCGCGTCATCGGCATAAGCCCGGTACGCTGGGACGAGGACCGCGCCACCGACATCGCGCGCATCGCCAACGCCGCGGCAAAACACTTGGACCTCGACCTCGTGATCTCGCCGGCTGACGCCGAGAACGACGATGGCTATGTCGGCCCGAAATACGGGCTGGTGACACCGGAGTGCCGAGAGGCCGTCAAGCTCGCCGCTTCGACCGAGGGCCTGATCCTAGACCCGGTCTATACCGGCAAGGCGATGGCCGGGCTCATCGGCCATGTCCGCCAGGGCAAGCTCAAGAAGGGCGAGACCGTGGTGTTCCTGCACACCGGCGGCATGCCAGCGGTGTTCGCCTATGCCGAGGATCTCGTGGAGGCCTGATCCTCAGCGCTCGGGAACCGCGAAGTCGCGGCGGGCGGTGGAGATCGTGATGGTGAAGCCCGCGATCACGTCGAACAGCGCCATCACCATGATCAGCAGGAAGGTCGAGGTGCCGAGCGCCGGCACCAGCAGGAAGCCGATCAGGCAGGCGACGAACGAGAACAGCGACAGGATGTGGTCGAGGACCGACGCCTGCGAGGTCCGGGTCGCCTTCAGCACCTCGAAGTAGAGCGCCACCACCGAGAGCAGCAGCAGCACATCGCCAATCGCGAAGCTCCACGTGGCACCGGACGGGAGCGTGAACGAGGCAACCGGCGCGACCGGAGCCCCCGACCCGAAGACCGCGACGATCGCATAGACGAGGGCGATGCAGCCGATCAACGGCAGCTGCCGAATCATTGTCATCTCGGATGTTCCTCCGGTGGACCGCGGCAACAGGCTAGCACGCCGGACCGGAACCCCTAAGGGCGCCTCCCGTTTCTCCGGCACGGGAACCGAGAGGAAAGAGATCCCATGACAGCCAGAGTCGCCCAGGACGCGCTCCTTGCGCTCGCCACGGCCCTTGCCGCGCCGACCTTTGTCGGCACCGCCCACGCGGCATCGGCCTGCGATCCGGGAACAATGATCGACGCGTCGACCGCGAACGACGCCAAGCGCCGCTTCGAGGCGGCCGGCTATCGAAATGTGAAGGTGACCAAGAAGGGCTGTGACAATTTCTGGCACGGCACGGGCGTCAAGGACGGCGCCGAACGCCGGATCGTCGTTTCGCCGTCCGGCGAGGTCATGCCCGAAAACGATTGACGCCGACAGCACACCCGGCAAATTCGACCGGGTGCGCCGCTGAATTTCAACGGGCGCGCGTCGAGCCCTTCGGGTCCGAAGCCGGCTGGCTTGCGAGCCTGGATTTGAGATCGCGCCTAACCCATTCACCGACAATGACCAGGAACGACAGCACCAAAAAGATCGCACCGATCAATCCGCCTGCGCTCATCCGATCCTCCCCTCTGAAGCGTTGAAGCGGCTGAATCCCTTGCAACGCGAATGCCGGCATTCCGCCGCCGGCCAGGAGGATCACGATGAACAATCATCCGAAAGCCATCCTGCGGATCGTTAAACTGGTCGTGCTGCTGTCGCCGCTGCTGCTCGCCGCCTGCGGCGAAGGCTGGTCGATGCGGATCGCGCCTCCAGCGTTGACCAACGACCTTTCCGCCAGCCTGCCGCCGCAGCCGCCGGTGTAACCGCCACGGCCGGCGCGTCGGGTGCGCCGTTAGACGCGCCCTTCGTGCTGGCGACGACGCTATGGCGCGGCGACCGGAGCTGCCTGACTTGCTGAGGCTGGCACTCCCCGGCCGAGGTGGCTAACCTCCCGATCCTCTAGGAATGACGGCACGGGAGCCGCTTCGGTGAAGATCTGTGTTTTCGGCGCCGGCTCGATCGGTGGCTATCTCGGCGGCTTTCTCGCGAAGTCCGGCGCCACGGTGTCTGTGGTGGCCCGCGGCGCACATTTGAAGGCGATGCAGGAGAAAGGGCTTACGGTCGAGCAGCCGGACGGGCCCCCGGTACATTCCACGCCTCGCGCCACCGACGATCCGAAGAGGCTCGGCCCGCAAGACGCAGTTCTCGTGACGGTGAAAGCGCCCTCATTGCCGTCGATCGCCGACGGGCTCGCGCCGCTCTTGGGGCCGAAGACATCGGTCGCCTTCCTCACCAACGGCATCCCGTGGTGGTATTTCATCGGCCATGGCGGCAAGGACGATGGCCGCAGCCTTCCCTTGCTGGATCCCGGCGACCAGCTGCGCAAGATCGTCGGCACCGATCGGATTGTCGGCAGCGTCGTCTGGCCGGCGAGTTCGGTGCCATCCCCGGGCGTGGTCAGGATTCGTGGTCATTCACGCGGTACCTTCTTCGGCCGCCCCGACGGCTCGATGACGCCCGAGCTCGAGGCGTTGGCGGAGGCCTTCCGCAAGGCAGGGCTTCCGGTCACCGTGACGCCCAAGATCCGCGATACGATCTGGGAGAAGCTCGCCTTCAACCTGAGTGCCGGCCCGATGTGCGTGTTGACCCGATCGCCGGTCATGGCGACCTATGAAGAGCCCGTCCTGGTCGAGACCTCGCGCAAGCTGATCCTGAAGGGGCGGCAGCAGGGTATCAGCACCTACGTCGGCGC
>CAZZLX010000316.1:0-5152 GCA_964655235.1 uncultured Rhizobium sp. | reverse complement strand
GCCCACACCGGCATCAAGACCAGCTTCGATGCACTCGAGATCTCCGAACGGCCGGTGATCTGCAGCCACGGAAATCCGCGGAAGGTGAAGGACTCTTACCGCAACCTGCCCGACGACCTGATGAAGGCGATCGCGGGCCAGGGCGGCGTCATCGGCATGGTTGGGTTCCCGGCCTTCGTCGCCGACGGTCCGACGCCGACGCTCGACCAGTTCATCGACCATATCGCCTATTCCGTCGACCTGGTCGGTGCCGACCATGTCGGGCTCGGCATCGACTATTACAACGGCCAGTACCTGGTCATGCCGGACGCCGAGGCGAAGGCCTACTACGACGCACGGATCAACAGCGGCAAGTGGCGACCAGGGACCTATCCGCCGCCACCGCACAAGTATCCGGAAGGCATCGAGACGCCGCGCACGCTGCAGAAGCTGACGCAGCGGATGGTCGAGCGTGGCTTCTCGGCCGAGGACACGAAGAAGATCCTCGGCGAGAACTGGCTCAGGGTCTACGAGCAGGTTTGGGGCAACTGATGACCGAAGCACTCTCCGCCGCCGCCCGGCGGATCGTCGAAGCCTATGGCGCGCCCGGTGTCGCGCTGTCGATCCTCAAGGACGGCAAGCCGGTCTGGCGCGACTTGATCGGCGTCATGTCGACCAGGACCAAGAAGCCGCTGCACGATCGCGCCACCTTCGACATCGGCTCGATCTCGAAGACGTTCAACGCCGCGACCGTAGGCATGCTGGTCGAGGACGGAAAGCTCTCCTGGGACACACGCGCGATCGACGTGCTGCCGGGCTTCCGCCTCTCCGACGACAGCCTCTCCCGCCATGTGACGATGCGCGACCTCGTCGGCCAGTCGGTCGGCTTCGGCGAGGACAACATCATGAATTATCATTCGCGCTTCACGCGGCTGGAGATCATCTCGCTGATCCCCACATTGCCGCTGCGCGCGGGGTTTCGCGCCGAATGCGCCTACCAGCAGTTCGGGCCGATCATCGCGACCGCGATCGTCGAGCGGCTGACCGGCATGAACTGGGAGGACTATGTCGAGCGCGAGGTGCGCGGCCGCCTCGGCATGGAGGAAACCTGGGGCAGCTACTTCCGTATGCCCGACCCGTCGATCGCCTGCGATCCGCACCTCGATCTCGGCGACGGCAAGATGAGCGTGATCCCGCACCGGAACTTCGACGCGCTGTCGGCGACCGGCGGCATGACCTCGACGCTGCGTGACGCCGAGACCTGGTTCTCGGCCTTCGCCTGCGGTGGCCAGGTCAACGGCAGGCGTTTGCTGAAGCCAGAGACGGTCGAGGAGATGCTGACGCCGCGCGTCGCCGTCCGCCGTAACGGTATCCATCCGCAGCGATGGGCCAGCCGCTACGAGGCGAACTTCGTCAGCTACGCCCTCGGCTGGTATGCGCACGATTTCGCCGGCCGGCGCGTCAACGAGCATACGGGCGCGCTGGAGGGCTTTCTGGTGTTGGGATGCTCGGTGCCATCCGAACGGGTCGCGGTGGTCATCTACACGAACCAGCATCAGTCGCCGGCGATCAATCCCCTCCGCTACCTTCTGCTGGCGCACGCTTTCGGCATCGAGCAGAAGGACTGGGACGCTCGCTTCAAGGCATTCGCAGGCGAAGCCAAGCGCGCGCCCCAGATGATCAACGGCGAGCCCTACTTCTGGCGGCCTTTGGGAAAGGCGGAGGGCACCATGCCCAGCCAGCCGCTTGCCGACTATGCCGGCGACTACGTCCATCCGGGATATGGCACGGTGCCGGTGCGGGTCGAGAGCGGCCGCATGAGCATCGACGTCATCGGCAACCCCTGCGATGCGGAGCATTGGGATCGCGAGCTGTTCCGTGCGGTTCCGCGTGACCCCGCGATCCGCTCGTACCATCAGCAGATCTTCTTCCGGTTCGAGCCCGATTCGTCGGGCAGGCTGAACCGTCTGGACATCCCGACCATCGCCCGCTTCACGCGAATCTGACGAGGCTCCTCGGGCGACCGCCTCGAGCGGCGTGGTAAGGTCGTTCGCCGGGCCGGCTACCCCGGAGGCCTTGGCGGAGGACCAAGAGCACATGGCTCTTCGGCGCGTCTTCAGCTCGGTGTCGTGGCGGGCGCTGGTCGCGGTGCTCGGCGGTGTCGCGGCAACCGTAGTGCTTCTCTTGGCCCTCGAAGCCGTGGTCGAGCGGCGCGCGGCCGATCGCGCTCGGAGCGAGACTGCCCGCCTCGCCATGACGCTCCGCTCCCAGATGGAGCAGGATCTCACCGCGACGATCCTGCTGCAGAAGGGGCTGGCCGCGCAGTTCGCGACCAATCCCGACATGACCTCGGCCGAGTTCGAGGCCTTCGCTCGCGATCTTCTGATCGGCGCCCGTCACGTGCGAAATCTCGGCGTCTCGCGCGGCACGGTCATCGCCGACATCTATCCGAGGGACGGCAACAACGCCTCCGCGATCGGAACCGACTACAGGACGCTTGCCGATCAGTGGCCCGCGATCGAGCGCGCCATCGTCTCTCGATCGAGCCAACTGACCGGGCCCGTCCGGTTGCTGCAGGGCGGGGTCGGGCTCATCGGTCGCACGCCTGTCTTCCGTTCGCCGCCTGCGGGCCCGCCGGGAGGCGGCGAGTTCCTCGGCATCGTCAGCGTGGTCATCGATCTGGGCAGTCTCTGGTCTCGGCTGAACTTCCCGGAGATCGAGGCGACGCACGGCATCGCGCTCCGCGGCGTGGACGGGCTAGGTGCCGATGGCGCCGTCTTCTATGGCGATCCGTCCCTGTTCGACCGAGAGGCGACCGTCCTGGACGTCCTGCTGCCCGGCGGCAGCTGGAAACTCGCCCTGATGCCGAAGCCGGAAGGGGCGATCCAGCCCGAACTGGCCGCAGCGCGGTGGCTCGGTATCGCGGCGGCGCTGCTCGCCGGCCTCGCGACCTTCCTCGTCGTCCGCTACATCGAGCAGGGACGCCGCGCCCGCCGCCGTCTTGCCGAGAGCGAGGCAAGGTTCCGGGACTTCGCCGAGAGCTCGGCAGACTGGTTATGGGAGACCGATCCGGACCACCGCTTCATCTGGATGTCGGTGCAGGCGGAAAGCGTGATCGGCCGTCCCGTCGACACCGTGATCGGGCAGCGCTGCGTCGAGTTCGCGGGCGGCGAATACTCGACCTCGCTGTGGCAGAACCATCTCGATGATCTCGCCGCTCGGCGAGCCTTCAGGGACTTCGTCTTTCCTGCCGAGACGGCGCGCGGCCGGCGTTGGGTTCGCGCCAGCGGTGTCCCGGTCCTGGCTGCGGACGGCACGTTCCTTGGGTATCGCGGCTCGGCATCGGACATCACCGAACGAGAAGGCGAGCGTGCCCGGCTCGCGGACGCGCTCAACCAGGCCGAGGCGGCCAACATGGCTAAATCCTCTTTCCTGGCGCAGATGAGCCACGAGCTGAGGACGCCTCTCAACGCGATCATCGGCTTCGCCGAGATCATCGCCGGCCAGCTCCTCGGCGCCGCCGCGGCCGATCGCTACCGCGCCTATGCATCCGATATCCTGGCCAGCGGCCGGCACCTGCTGTCGCTCGTCAACGACCTCCTCGACATCAGCCGGATCGAGGCGGGTCAGCTGCGCATCCAGGCGGAGGAGATCGAGCTGCCGGCGCTCGTCGCCGATGCCGTCGGCATGATCGCGCCGATGGCTGAGAAGGCTGGCCTGTCCCTTGAGGTCGATGCGTCGGATCTGCCGAAGCTCGAAGCGGACCCGCGAGCCGTGATGCAGATCCTGGTGAACCTGCTGACCAACGCCGTCAAGTTCACGCCCCCGGGCGGCCGGATCCGGATCTCGGCCCGTCCCGAGGGCGCCGGGTCACTCCTTGTCTCCGTCGCCGATACAGGGTTCGGCATCGATCCCGACGATTTGGCCCGCGTTCAGCAGCCGTTCGAGCAGGTCGAAAGCACATTCGTGCGCAGGCGCGGCGGTGCCGGCCTCGGCCTGCCGATCGCACGGGGCCTGATGCAGGTGCATGGCGGCTCGCTGACGATCGAGAGCCGGCTCGGCGGCGGTACGGTCGTCACCTGCCGGTTCCCGCCGTCGCGGGTTCGCAGCGCCCGCGCGCGACTGGTTGCCGGCTGAGGGATCAGTCGGCGCGAGGCGGCGGCGCCTCGCCCATGTCCCAGAAGAGCCCGGTCATGATCGCCAGCCCCTCGCGCAGCAGCGGCTCCAGCACGTGCTCGTTCGGCGCATGTTGCGAGCAGGCGGCGTAGGAGTGCGGGACCCAGATCGTCGGCATGCCGAGCGTGTCGGCGAAGCAATCGTTGGGAAGCGAGCCGCCGAGATTTGGCAGCACCGCAGGCTTGGTTCCGGTGGTCGCTTCCAGCGACGCAGCCGCCCATTGCGCCGCCGGATGGTCGGGGTCGACGCGGGTCGCATGCATGATCACTTCCTTCGAGGCCTTGACCTCGACCATCCGGAAGCCATGCGCGTCCAGGTGGCGGCGGATCGCCGGCAGGAAGGTCTTCGGGTCGCGGTCGACGGTGAAGCGGATCTGGCAATGGGCGCTCGCGGTCGGCGGCACGGCATTGACCGGCTTCAGGGGATTGCCGGTCGAGAAGGCCAGCACCTCGAAGGTGTTCCAGGCGAAGACCTTCTCTGCCGCCGTGAGGCCCGGTTCGCCCCACCACGGATCGATCTCGGGCGCATCGTCGCCGCCCGAAACCTCGCAGTCGGCGAGCGCGTGACGGATCGAGTTGGGGATCGAGCCAGGCACGATGTCGCGGCAGAGCACTTTGCCCTTGGCGTCGATCAGCGAGGCGATCGCATGCGCCAGGATGACGCCGGGGTTGGCGAGCAGCCCGCCCCAGTTGCCGGAGTGGTGACCGCCCTTCCTCAGATTCACGGTCAGGTCGAAGTTGAGCGCGCCACGCGTGCCCATGAAGATCGTCGGCCGTTCGGGCGAAAGCCGAGGGCCGTCGGAGCCGATCAGGATGTCGGCCGTCAACTCGTCACGGGCGTGCGCGCAGAAATCGGCCAGCCCCGGCGATCCGATCTCCTCGCTGGTCTCGATCAGGATGCGCGAGTTGAACCCCAGCTTGCCGCGCTCGGCCAGAACGAAACTCAGTGCCGCCAGGTTGATCGTATGCTGGCTCTTGTTGTCGGCGCTGCCGCGGCC
>CAZZLX010000315.1:1099-5157 GCA_964655235.1 uncultured Rhizobium sp. | reverse complement strand
AGGGCACTCTCAGTCTGGTGGGCGTGAGATTTGTCGGACTCTCGGTGGTCGCCGGCCTGTCGGGGAAGTCGCTGATCAAGGGTTTGATCTCAGGAATCCTCGGCCTGATGATCGCGACGGTCGGCACCGATCCGGTCTCCGGCGTGTCGCGCTTCACCTTCGACAGCCCCGACCTGCTCGGCGGCGTCCGCCCGATCCTGGTGATGGTCGGCCTCTTCGCGGTGACCGAGATGCTCTCGCAGATCTCGACGCCGGCCTGGGACAAGGCGAGCAGCCGCGACACGCGGCTCCGCCTACCGAGCTTCAAGATGTGGAAGCGGCTTTGGAAGAGCCAAGTGATCGGCTGCGTCATCGGCACGTTCGAGGGCCTTACGCCCGGCGGCGGCGGCAGCATCGCGGCCTTCCTCTCCTACAATGAGGCGCGCCGCTGGTCGTCCAAGCCCGAAGAGTTCGGCAAGGGCTCGATCGAGGGCGTAGCCGCCCCGGAATGCGCCAACAACGTCGTCACCGCAACCGCTCTCATCCCGATGCTGAGCTTCGGCATCCCGGGATCGAACTCCGCCGCGGTGCTGCTCGCGGGCTTCCTGCTGCACGGCCTGATCCCGGGCCCGATGCTGTTCCAGAAGGCGCCCGACGTCGTCTACGGCCTCTATGGCGGGCTCTTTGCCGCCAACATTCTGATGGTGCTGGTCGGCCTCGTGATCCTCTCGCCCTGCATCTGGCTCGTGAACCGGCCGAAGCCATACCTGATCGCCTTCATTCTCGCGATCGTTGTCTCGGGCGTCTACGCGACCGATACCGCGCTCTCCGACCTCTGGCTCGTACTGATCATGGGCGTCGTCGGCTACGGCATGCGCTGGCTCGGCATTCCCACCCTGCCGATGGTTCTGGGCGCCGTGCTCGGTTTCCTGGTCGAGTCGAACTACCGTCGAAGCCTCGTGCTGTCGCGCGGCGACCATGCGATCTTCATCCAGGACCCGGTCTCGCTCGGCCTGCTGCTCGCCGCCGTGGCGCTTACCGCCTACACGGTCTGGTCCGAATTCATCAAACCTGCCCGAAAGCTCAAGAATGCCTGACCTGGCCGTTGCCGAACGTCTCGCCGAGCGCATCGCCTCCCTCGACGTCGCCAAGTTCCCGCCCGCGCTTCGCGCCATGTGCGAGGCGATCCTGACCGACTTCGCCGGGCTCTGCGTCTCGGCGCGGAAGAACGACTACGTCCTCGCGGCGCGCGATGCCGTCGAGCCCGGCGGTCCCTGCACCGCGATCGGCCATGCCGGCGGCTTCGATCCCGCCGGCGCCGCGATCGTCAACGGCATTGCCAGCCATGGCGAGGACTTCGACGACACCTTCGAGGGCGGCCCGGTGCATGCCGGCGTCGTCATACTGCCTGCCCTCATGGCGACGGCCGAGCGACATGGCCTCTCCGGCGCCGACACGCTTCGCGGTATCGCCGTGGGCCTCGAGGTGACGTGCCGCCTGAGCACGGTTATCCCGAAAGCGGTCCACAAGGCGGGGTTCCATCCCACGGCTGTGTTCGGCGCGGCCGGCGCCGCCGCCGGTGTCGCCGCTGCTTTGCGGCTCGCCCCCAAGGACATCGCGTCGGCGCTCGGCATCGCCGGCAGCATGGCATCGGGCATCATCGAGTACCTGACCGAGGGCACCTGGACCAAGCGGCTGCATCCGGGCTGGGCCGCGCAGAGCGGCTATCGCGCGGCGATGCTGGCGAAGACCGGTTTCGTCGGCCCCCGCACCGTGTTCGAGGGCAAGCACGGCCTCTTCCACGGCTTCTCCCATTCGGCGAACGGCGACTGGCCGGCTCTGCTGGATACCTTTGGCGCCAGCTGGGTCACCGAGACCATCGCGTTCAAGCCCTACGCCTGCGGGACGATGACGCATCCCTACATCGACTGCGCCCGGCGCCTGACCGAGCAGGGCGTCAAGCCGGAGCAGATCGCCGATATCTTCTGCGACACCGCCGAGGGCTACGTGCATCGCCTTTGGGAACCGCTCGCCGACAAGCAGCGGGTGCCGAACGGATATGCCGGCAAGTTCTCGATCCCCTACTGCATCGCCGCCGGCGTCGTGCTCGGCGACGCGGGGCTGGAGGCATTCTCCGACGAGCGCTCGCAGGATCCGCGGCTTCAGGCCGTTGCCGCCAAGGTGCGCTACCGCATCGATCCGAACGATCCGTATCCGAAGCGCTTCACCGGCCACATCAAGGCGACGCTGACCGACGGCAAGGTGATCGAACTTCGCCAGCCACATTTCCGCGGCGGTGCGTCGGAGCCGCTGTCGCGCGCCGAGATCGATGCCAAGTTCGTCTCCAACGCCCGCTACGGCGGCTGGAGCGAGGCCAAGGCCCGGTCGTTCCTCGGATTTGCGCGCCAAGCCTTCTCCGTACCGCGCCTCGACCTCACCCCGTTCAGGGAGTAGCCCCATGGAACTCGACGGACGCGTGGCACTGGTTACAGGCGCCGGACGCAACATCGGCCGCGCCATCGCGCTCGACTTGGCAAAGGCCGGCGCTTCGGTCGTCGTCAACGCCCGCTCCAACAAGGCGGAAGCCGAGGCCGTCGCCAAGGAGATCACGGACGCCGGCGGCAAGGCGATCGCCGAGCTCGCCGACGTGACCGATCCCGCCGCCGTCGGCCGCATGGTCAAGACCGCCCTCGGCCGCTTCGGCCGGTTGGACGTCCTGGTCAACAATGCGGCCGTCCGGGCCGAGATCCCCTTCGCCGAGCTCGACTACGAGAAGTGGCGATCGGTCTTCGCCGTCTGCCTCGACGGCGCCTTCCACTGCACCAAGGCGGCGCTTTCGGCCCTCAAGGCGAGCGGCCAGGGCGCCATCGTCAACATCGGCGGCGTCAGCGCACATCTCGGCGCCGCCGACCGCGTCCATGTGCTCAGCGCGAAGATGGGCCTGGTCGGCTTCACGCGCGGCCTTGCCCACGACCTGGCGCCGGACGGCATCACCGCCAATTGCGTCGTCCCCGGGCAGATCGACACCGCCCGGACCGGGCCGAAGCAGCCGAGCCACCACGCCACCCACAAGCCGCTGGTCGGCCGTCGCGGACGACCCGACGAGATCGCCTCTGCCGTCCGCTGGCTCGCCGGACCTCAAGGCCGCTACGTCACCGGCCAGGCGATCCACGTCAACGGTGGCCTCTATCTCGGAGCGTAGCGATGGACCTCGACCTCAAGGGCAAGACCGTCCTCGTCACCGGCGGCTCGAAGGGGATCGGGCTCGCCTGCGCCAAAGCCTTCCTCGCCGAAGGCGCCAAGGTCGCGATCTCGTCCCGATCCCAGGCCAATATCGACCGCGCCTTAAAAGATCTCGGAGGCGCCAATGGATATGCTGGCGACCTGATCGACGCGGACCAGGCGCTACGCGTCGTCGACGCCGCGGAGCGCGATCTTGGCGCCATCGACGTGCTGGTCAATTCCGCGGGTGCGGCCAGGCGGACGCCGCCGGACGATCTGACGCCGGGCGCCTGGCGGGTGGCGATGGACGCCAAGTACTTCTCCTACGTGAACGTCTTCGATCCCGTGGTGAAGCGCATGGCGAAACGCGGCAGCGGCGTGATCGTCAACGTGATCGGCAACGGCGGCAAGGTCGCGACCCCGACGCATCTTCCGGGCGGTGCGGCGAACGCCGCGCTGATGCTGGCGACGGCCGGCCTCGCCAGCGCCTATGCCGGCAAGGGTGTGCGGGTCGTCGGCATCAACCCTGGCCTCACGAATACCGGCCGGGTGGCCGAGGGTCTCAAGTCGGACGCCAAGCTCAACGGCATCACCGAGGACGAGGCGCTCAAGCGCGCTGTCCAGCGCATCCCGTTGGGCCGCATGGCCGAGCCCGAGGAGATCGCGAGTGTGGCGCTGTTCCTCGCCTCTGCGAAGGCCAGCTACGTCACCGGCGTCATCGTTTCCATGGATGGCGCGGTCGTTCCTGTCGTGGTCTGAGCCTCAGCGGATATCCGCGACGCTCACGCCCTGTCGTTCGGCGCAGGACGTGCAACTCTTTGATGTCGTCTGTGCAGTAGTACCCTCGATTGTCTGCA
>CAZZLX010000315.1:0-1089 GCA_964655235.1 uncultured Rhizobium sp. | reverse complement strand
CGTTCGTGGTAGGCCTTAAGTCCCGGGTAGGATGACAAGAGATCGGTCTTGCGGATTCCACGTAGGACCGTCGCCAGCAGGATGTCGGCGACCGTGAAGTCGTCGTCAGCGAGCCACGCGCGACCTTCCAAGCGCCGCTCGATATCGTCGAACCTGTGGCGGGCTTCCTTGACCAGCGCCGTCCGTCGCCCCGCGGACTCGCCCTTGTGGAAGGCGTCGATCATCTGGATTTCCCAGACCGGCCGCTCGACAGTCGCCAGCGCCGCAAAACACCATTGGGTGACCCGCATGCGTCCCAGGAAGTCGGCGGGGATAAGGCTTCCTGCCTTCTCGGCGAGATAGAGCACAACGGCCGCGGACTCCGCGATGACGAAGCCCTCGTCGTCGATGGCCGGCACCTGGCCGAAGGGGCTGAGCCGGCGATAGGCGGGGCTGTCGAGCTCGCCGCCAAGGAAGTCTACCTCGTGGATTTGATAGTCCAGGCCGGTCTCCTCCAGCGCCCATTGCGCCCGGAGATCGCGCCCCTTGCCTTTCATTCCGGGGTGCACGCGCGGGCCGAATGCGTAGAGGGTGATCATCGCGGTCTCCTGCCTCTCGAAACACCGGGAGAATAGCGCCGGTTCGCACCTTTCGCCCGACGGCATACGGGCTTGCACCCCTCCCCGACTCGCCGCCAAGCTGGCATCGAGCAGAGGAACCCGAGATGGCCGCAACCGTCGATCCGATCGCCTTCGAGCTGTTCAAGAACGCCGTCTTCTCCATCGCCGACGAGATGGCGCTGACTGTGTTCCGCACGACGTATTCCGGCGTGCTCAAGGACAACATGGACTATTCGACCGGCCTCGCCGACGGCGACGGCAAGCTGGTCGCCCAAGGCCTCACCCTTCCCGGCCATCTGGGTTCGGTGCCGACCGCGCTCGCCTCGATCATGAAGCACTACGGCGACGACATGGTCGAAGGTGACGTGTTCATCATGAACGACCCGTTCGACGGCGGCATGCACCTGCCGGACATCTTCGTTTTCAAGCCGCTCTATCACGAGGGCCGACGCCTCGCGCCCCACGGCCGTGCGTAGGGGCGGCGAGGGCG
>CAZZLX010000314.1:0-5171 GCA_964655235.1 uncultured Rhizobium sp. | reverse complement strand
GTGAGGTAGAGCGGCATCGAATTGATCGCCGCGATCGCCTTGACGTTGAGGTTGCCCTTGGTGCGATCCCAGATCAGCAGCAGCGGACCGACACCGCCCGAGGCCACGTCGAGCGAGCCCGACAGCATCGCGTCGTTCATCGGATTGCCGGATGCGAGCTGAGACCAGGTCACCTTGACGTCGAGGCCCTGCTTCTTGCCGGCCTCCTCGATCAGGTTCTGATGGCGCATCATCTGCAGCGGCAGGTAGCTGATGCCGAACTGCTCGGCGATGCGGATCTCGCCTTCGGCATCTGCCGTTCCGGCGATCAGGCCGAACACGGCGGCCAAAACTAGAATCCGTCTCATATTTCCCTCCCGTACGACCTTTGTTGAGGCCAAGTATGCCCAACTCCGGCGGGTCCGTCGATTGAAGCGAGCGCGGAGGATCGGGGACCGGCGCTTCCGGGTCCATTCCCTTTCAGGCCCCGGCCGCAGGAGAATTCTGCTCCGACCGGTCTCGCCCGCGACCGTCGATTTCTGCATACTCCGCGCCCCATGACTTTCAAACGCACCGCCGCCGACGCCATCGCCGGCACTCTCAAGGCCTATGGCGCCGAGTTCGCCTTCGGCATTCCCGGCAACGACGTGCTCGAGCTGGTTCGCGCCTGCGAAGAGGCCGGCATCCGCTTCGTGCTTGCCAAGAGCGAGCCCTCGGCCGCCTTCATGGCGGACGCGGTCTATCAGGTGACGGGCAAACCTTCGGTTTTGATCCCGGCGCTCGGGCCGGGCCTCGCCAACGCGATCTCCGGCATCGCCGGCGCGCTGCAGGAGCGCTCGGCCGTGATCGTGCTCGGCGGCGAGATGGCGACGAAGCAGATGGGTATCTACACCCACCAGGTCTTCGACCACGTGGCGCTGGCGACGCCGGCGACCAAGTGGGCCGCGACCCTGAACGCCTCGCGCGCCGCGCAGCAGACGGCAAAGGCACTCGATATCGCGCTCTCTTTCCCGGCCGGCCCGGTGCTGCTGAATTGCCCCGCCGACTATAGCCGCGCCGTTTCCGACGAGCCGGCGCTCTCACCGCCGAAGCGGCTGGCCGCGACGCTCGACGAGTCCGCGGCGGGCACGGCCAAGGCCATCCTCGCCAAGGCGAAGCGGCCGCTGGCTTTGGTCGGCCGCGGCGCGATCCATGACGGTGTCGCCGCCCCTCTGAAGGCCTTCTGCGAGGCCTGGGGCATGCCGCTTCTGGCCAGCTACAAGGCCAAGGGCGCCCTCGACGAGCACCACGCGCTGTCCCTAGGCAGCGTAGGCCTCTCGCCGATCGTCGATGCCGAGACGATGAAAATCGTGGAGGCCTCGGACCTCCTCGTGCTGGTGGGTTTCGACCCGATCGAGCTGCGCGACGCCTGGATCGACGCCTGGCCGGCTTCCAAGCCCGTCCTGTCGCTCGACTGGGGCCCGTTGCCGCATCGGATGTTCCCGACAGGCACGGAAGCCTTCGGCGACCTGCCCGCGCTGTTGACGCGCCTTGCCGGCGGCCCGGCAGCTACATGGCCGGCCGATCAGCTCAAGTCGTATCGCGCGAAGATCGCCGAGATCGTCCGCCCGCGCACGCCCGCCAAAGGCCTGAGCCCGGCCGGCCTGTTCAAGACGGTCAGCGACCGCCTGCAGCCCGACTGGAAGATGACCGTCGATGTCGGCGCGCACCGAATCCTCGCCAACCACGC
The DNA here is from genome assembly GCA_964655235.1 of uncultured Rhizobium sp. Classification (GTDB taxonomy): domain Bacteria; phylum Pseudomonadota; class Alphaproteobacteria; order SHVZ01; family SHVZ01; genus SHVZ01. The sequence continues at coordinate 3,463 of CAZZLX010000314.1, read as the reverse complement.
GCTGCTCTGCCGCTCGCCCGGCCAGCTGATCCAGTCGAACGGCCTCTGCCACATGGGCTATGCGCTGCCGGCAGCGATCGGTGCAGCGCTGGCGCGGTCGGGAAGGCCGGTGGTGGCGCTGATCGGTGACGGCTCGCTGCTGATGTCGCTGGGCGACCTCGCCGTCATGGCCGAGGACAAGCTGCCGATCGTCGTCGTGGTGCTCGACGACCAGGCGCTGGCGCTGATCAAGCTGAAGCAGGCGAAGATGCAGATGGCGCCCCGCGCCGTCGACTTCTCGGGTCCCCGCTTCGACCAGCTCGCCAAGGGCTTCGGCCTCGACGGCATCCGCGTCGAAGCCCAGGCCGATTTCGACAAGGCCTTCGACGCCGCGATCAAGTCCGGCCGGCCGACGGTCATCGACGCCGTCGTCGATCCTGCCGAGTACTGGGAGCAGATGTGAGAGCGGTCAGCGCCAGTCGTTGATGCGATCGAGCGGGTAGATCGGCCGGCGGATCTTCTTGAAGTCGAGCAGCGAGTTGTCGGAGGTGGTTACACCCTGGCCGTCGAGGCGGAAGGTGTGCTTCGCCATCTTCGCGAACCCGGCGCGGTAGTGGATGCGCGACTTCAAGAGCAGGTAGCGCTTGTGCTCAGGCTGAATGCCGACCGAGGTGAAGATCCCGGTGTCGAACGGCTCGTGATGCCGCGAGACGATGACGATCTCCATCTTGCCGGTGTCGAGCACGGCGCAGGGGCCGAGCTGCGCCACGGTGCCCGTGGCGATGCCGCCGCGCAGCACGAACTCGCCGTTGGTAAGCGCCTTCACCTTGCCGGTAATGGTGAGCGGCTTGCCCTTCAGGGCGATCGACGGCATGTCGGTCTTGCCGCCGAGCTTGAGCGTGACCGTGGCGCCCGGTCCGGCCTTGATCATCTGCTGGACCGCTTCCGGATCCCAGACGGCAGCGACCGCGACATCCTCGAGTCCCTGGCGGATGACTTCGGCGATCACCGTCATCACGTCCTGGGTCGCGCCTGACGCGGCGTTGTCGGAGTGGTCGAGCAGCACGATCGGGCCGTCCGAGAGCTCCTTCGCTTCCTCCACGGCCTCGGCCAGGGGCCGGCCCTTGTATACGAAGTCTTCGCGGGACGCCCAGGCGAGCTTGGCGATCTCCTCGGCCGCCGCATCGGCCGCCGCCTTGTTGCCGTCCGAGATCGCGACGACCGAGGTGCCGGCGTCTCTTATATCGGCGAGCGGGAAGCCGAACAGGATCGAGGCCGAGAGCAGGCCCGCCTTCTCCTTCGCCCGCGCCAGCGCGTTCAGGCTCTTCATCGGCTCGTCATCGGTGCCTTGGCGCAGGGTCTGCGAGACCAGCGGCAGCTGGCGCCAGGTCATCACCGGCTTGACCTTGCCGGCCATCGCGTCGAGCACGATGCGCCCGGCGCGCCTGCCGGTGTCGTACATGTCGATGTGCGGATAGGTGGAGTAGCCGACCAGTGCTGTCGCGTTGTCGACCATCTTCTGGGTGCAGTTGCAGTGCGGGTCGAGGGCGACGGCGATCGGCAGGTTCGGGTGCGCCTTGCGGATGCGCGCCAGCAGCTCGCCTTCGCCGTCCTCGAAGGATTCGGTGACCATCGCGCCGTGGAGGTCGAGCAGCGCGCCGTCGCAGCCTTTGTCGATCGCCTCGCAGATCGCGTCGGTGATGATGCGGTAGGCCTCGTCGTGGACCTTGCCCGACGGCATCGCGCTGGCGGTGATCGGGATCACCATATCGGCCCGCATCTCCTCGGCTTGGTCGATGAAGGCGGCGATCGCGGTATTGGTGCCCTTGAAATAGTCGCGCGCGTCCTTGCCCTTGCGCATGTCGCGGTGGCCGAAGCGGGCGACATCGGTCGGCACCGGCGAGAAGGTGTTGGTCTCGTGCAGCATCGCGGCGACGACCAGGCGCATCGGGAGTCCCCCAAAAGAAAAGGCGCCCTCCCCCGGCATGGGAGAGGGCGCCTCAACTCTACCTCAGCTCTTCGCCGCGGCGTCCACTTCCTCGTCAGTCGGGAAGCGGCCGGTCTCGAACTTGGAGAAGGCGAGCCGGCCGTCGACCGTGATGTCGAAGATGCCGCCCTTGCCCTTCACCAGCTGAACCTCGGCGCCGAGCTTCGTCAGTCTGTCCCTCGCACGGAGGGCTCTCGGTTCGTAGTTTCAGGATATGCAGTATTCGATCCGGGCCTTCATGGCGACCTCCGAGTTGAAGCCATTTGGGAGAGATGGGAACTCAGTCGGCCTTTTGCAGCATCCGGCCCATTGGCCGGCCGCCGACCACGTGGAAATGGAGATGCGGAACCTCCTGGTGGCCGTGCTCGCCGATGTTGGAGAGAACGCGGTATCCGTCGGCCGCGAGGCCCGCGTCGCGGGCCACCTTGCCGATCGCACGCATCAGGGCCGCCTGCTCGGCGTCGGACGCCTTTTCGGTGAAGTCGTCGAGCGAGACGTAGGCGCCCTTGGGGATCACCAGGATATGGACCGGGGCCTGCGGGCGGATGTCGCCGAACGCGAAGACGTGGGCGTCCTCGTAGACCTTCTTCGACGGCAGCTCGCCCCGAAGGATCCGGGCGAAGACGTTGCCGGCGTCGTAGGTCATGCCGAGAGGGTCACGAGTCGTCCGGCTCCTCGCGGGCACGCCGCTCCGCGATGCCGCTGATGCCTTCGCGCTTGGCGAGCTCGGCCCAGACGTCGGCGGGCTTGATGCCGGCGTCTGCCCACATGACCAGCACGTGATAGACGAGGTCGGCGGATTCGGCCGCAAGCTTCTGGCGGTTGCCACGGATGGCTTCGATCACCGCTTCGACGGCTTCCTCGCCCACTTTCTGGGCGATGCGCTTGGTGCCGCGCTGGAGGAGCTTGGCGGTGTGGGAGGTCTCGGGATCGGCGCCGCGCCTGGATTCGATCACCTTGAACAGGCGGTCGAGGCAGGTGCCGTCCAACGCACTGGCATCGGACATGCCCGATGCGATACCACGATTTTCCGACGTATGTAACAGTTTCGTCAGGCGAGGCGGCCTAGGCGAGACGAATGGGGACGCCGGCCGCCGCCATGCGCTTCTTGGCGTCGGGCAGCGAGATCTCGCCGAAATGGAAGATCGAGGCGGCGAGCACCGCCGAGGCGTGGCCCCTGATGACCCCGTCGACCAGGTGGTCGACCGACCCGACCCCGCCCGAGGCGATCACCGGGATCGGCACCGCGTCGGCCACCACCCGGGTCAGCTCGATGTCGAAGCCGGCGCGGGTCCCGTCCCGGTCCATCGAGGTCAGAAGGATCTCGCCGGCGCCGAGCCGCGCCATGCGGACCGCCCAGTCGACCGCATCGAGGCCCGTGTCGTTCCGCCCGCCATGGGTGAAGACCGACCAGCGGTCGCCCGTGCGCTTGGCATCGACGGCGACGACGATGCACTGGCTGCCGAACTTCTCGGCCGCCTCCTTGACGAACTCCGG
>CAZZLX010000313.1:0-5175 GCA_964655235.1 uncultured Rhizobium sp. | reverse complement strand
AGCCGCGGCTCCGAGGCCTATGGCGGCGCCACCCCGATCAGCGCGCGCCCTCGGCATCGCTACGAAGTGAACCCGGCGTATGTGGACCGGCTGGAAGCGGCGGGGATGAAGTTCTCCGGCATGTCGCCGGACGGGACGCTGCCTGAGATCATCGAGATCCCCGAGCACCCCTGGTTCATCGGCGTCCAGTACCATCCCGAGCTCAAGTCGAAGCCGTTCGAGCCGCACCCGCTGTTCACCAGCTTCGTCAAGGCGGCGGTCGAGAAGTCGAGGCTCGTGTGAGCCCGGTGCGCACGGTGCAGATCGGCGGATTCGAGGTCGCCAACGACCGCAAGCTCGCGATCATCGCCGGTCCCTGCCAGCTCGAGAGCCGACAGCACGCGCTGGAGATGAGCCAGGCGTTGAAGGAGATGACGGCGAAGCTGGGCATCGGCCTCGTCTACAAGACCTCCTTCGACAAGGCGAACCGCTCCTCGGTCAAGACGCCGCGCGGTCTCGGCATGAATAAGAGCCTGCCGATCATGGCGGAAGTGCGCGAGACGCACGGCATTCCCGTACTGACCGACGTGCATACGGCCGAGCAGTGCAAGCCGGTCGCGGAAGCCGTCGACGTGCTGCAGATCCCGGCCTTCCTCTGCCGCCAGACCGACCTGCTGCTCGCCGCCGGCGAGACCGGCAAGCCGATCAACGTGAAGAAGGGGCAGTTCCTCGCGCCCTCGGACATGAAGAACGTCGCGAACAAGATCGCGAGCACGGGCAACGAGAAGATCCTGCTGTGCGAGCGCGGCGTCTCCTTCGGTTACAACACGCTCATCTCCGACATGCGCTCGCTGCCGGTGATGGCCGAGACCGGATACCCGGTGGTTTTCGATGCCACGCACTCGGTGCAGCATCCGGGCGGGCAGGGCGAGACCTCGGGCGGCGATCGCCGGTTCGTGCCGGTGCTCGCCCGCGCCGCGGTCGCGGTCGGTGTCGCCATGGTGTTCATGGAAACGCACCAGGATCCGGACAAGGCGCCGTCGGATGGTCCCAACATGATCAACGTGAAGGACATGCCTCGCCTGCTGGAGACGCTGCTCGCGATCGACGGCATCGCCAAGGCGGGAGCCAACCGATGAACGTCCGCGACATGCTGAAGTCGGCGAAGGTCATCCCGGTGATGACCGTGACCGACGTGGCCCAGGGCGTCGAGGTCGCCAAGGCGCTGGTCGAGGGCGGCCTCTCGATGCTCGAGGTGACGCTTCGCACGGCACAGGCGCTCAAGGCGGTCGAGGCGATCGCCAAGGCGTTGCCGAAGGCGACCGTCGGCGTCGGCACGCTGACCAAGCCGGAAGAGTTCAAGGCCGCTCGCGACGCCGGCGCGGTCTTCGCCGTCAGCCCGGGCCTCACCGAGCGTCTCGCCGAGGCGGGGAAGGGAAGCGGGGTCGCTTATCTTCCGAGCGCGATCACGCCGTCGGAGGTGATGCAGGCGCGCGAGTGGGGCTATACGACGCTGAAGTTCTTCCCGTGCAAGGCCGCCGGCGGCATCGGTGCGCTCAAGAACTTCGAGCCGGTCTTCGCCGACGTCGCCTTCTGCCCGACGGGTGGCCTTACCATGGACGACTTCCGCGACTATCTCGCGCTTTCGAACGTCGTCGCCGCCGGCGGCACCTGGATGATGCCGGCGAACCTGGTGAAGTCCGGCGATTGGACGGGCATCACCAAGCTCGCCCGTCAGGCGACGACCTAAGCATCCCATGGTGCGCACGCTGGTCGTGCGCCTGGGCGCATTGGGCGACGCGGTGCTGACCTTGCCGGCGCTTGCGCATCTGATCGCGCGCGGCGACGACGTCACCGTGCTCGGCGTGCCTGTAAGCTGGTCCTTCCTTCCGTCCTCGGGTCCGATCGCGATCGCCGATGCTGAAGCCGCCGAATGGCGATCGCTGTTCTCGGGCGAGGCCGTCGCGGCGATCCGCGGCTTCGACCGCGTCGTCGTCATGTTGGGCAAGCCCGACGTCGCCGAGGCGACCTCGCGCGCTGGCATCGCGACCCAGCGCGTGACGCCGGTGCGTCCCGGACAGAGCGGCGTGCATGCGGCCGAACGGCTGCTGCTGGGCGTCGGCGGCGCCGAAGTCGACCCCGAGGCCGTGCGCCTGCTGATCGCGCCCGCCCCCGATGGCGACGCCCATGATCTCGTCCTTCACCCCGGAAGCGGCGGCAAGATGAAGCGCTGGCCAGCGGAGCGCTTCGCCGAGCTCGCGCGGCGCGCCAAGGCGCCGCTGATCCTGCTGGGACCGGCGGAGGAGAACCTGGCTTCGGCGTTCGAGGGCTTGCCTGTCGCCCGAGACTGGTCTCTCCCCCGTGTCGCAGCGACGCTGGCCAAGGCGCGCGCTTTCGTCGGCAACGACTCCGGTGTCAGTCACCTCGCTAGCTGGCTCTGTCCGACGCTGGCCCTGTTCGGCCCGACCGATCCAAAGGTCTGGGCGCCGGCGGGACCCATGGCGCACGTGATGGCTGCGCCGAAGGGCGACCTCTCGCGCCTCTCGGTCGACGAAGTCGCGGGCCGTCTCCCCTAGTTCGGCAGCACCAGGATCTTGCCGTCTCGACCTTCCATGGCCGCGTGCTCGAGCGCCGTCGCGATTGCGGCCAGCGGATATGTGGCGAGGATCGGCACATGCAGCCGGCCTGACGCGACCAGCCGCGACAGTGCCATGTAGTCGCGCTGCACCACCTCGGCCGTACGGCGCGCGATCGAGGCCGGCAGCGAGTACCCCGTCATCGAGATGCCGTGGAATATCAGCTGCTGGGGCGTGATCTCGCAGGGCTTGCCCGAGAGCACGCCATAGACCGCAATCAGCGCGTGGTCGGCGAGGCAGGAAGCGATCGCACGCGTGATCGGACCGGCGACCGCATCGAAGCAGGCTTTCGGCCGCTCTCCGCCGGTCGCCGCCAGCACGCGATCAGCCAGCGTGTCGTACGGCTCATCCAGCAGCACGACGTTGCCGCCCGCGCGCTTGACGGCGTCCATCGCGTCCCGGCGGCGGACGATGTTGACGCTCCTGAGCCCGCGGTCGCGCGCGAGCGTCGCCACCGAAAGACCGACGCCGGAGTTGGCCGCGGTCTGCATCACCCAGCTTCCAGTCTCGCGCGGCCCGTGATCCTCCAGCATGTACCAGGCGGTGCCGGGCAGGCCTCGCAGCACCGAGAGCTGGTGCGGATCGGCTTTCGGATCGACGACCAGTAGTGACGAAGCGGGAAGGGTCCGGCGCTGCACCCAGCTCTCGCCGATCGTCGGCACGACGATGTCGCCAGGCGTCACCGAGACAACGGACTTGCCGACGCTGAGCACGCGTGCGACCGACTCGCTTCCCGGATGCGCGGGGAACGTCGGACGGAAGCGGTGCTTGCCCTCGATCCGGAGCAGGTCGGACGGGTTGATCGGGAAGGCGACGGTCTCGACCAGCACCTCGTACGGTCCTGGCGGCGGCGGCTCCGCGACATCCTCGATGCGGCAGACCTGGGCCGGCTTGCCGAACGCCCCATAGGCTATCCGCTTCACCGCAGCGCTCCTTTTTGGTCACGCAACGCGTAGCACGCGCCGGCGTTCTGCCGACAGAGGAGATGCGTGCCATGCTCGGACGATTGGTGATCCTGGCGGTCGCTGCAGCGATCGCCGCCGTCTTCCTGGTCTCGACCAACCAGCGCCTGCTGGTCTGGGAAACCAAGATCACGCCCGGCGACACCTATGTCGTGAAGGGCACCGACATTGGCAAGTCGCGGCAGCCGCAGCTTGTGTGCCGCTATTTCACCGGCATCGACGTCGTCACCAAAGTGATCGACTACGCGCCGTCGGCTGGCAGCGGCAGCTGTCCGTTCCTTGCCGAGAACGCCGTCTAGTCAGAACGTGGGCGGCGCCAGCTGCGGGAAGCGCGGAGCCTGGGGCTTGAGCGGAGGCCCCAGCGTCGCGTGCACATCCACGCCGCTCTTGAGAACCAGGCGATGATTGGCCCGGTCCGAGGCGGCCGTGATGTCCTTCGCCGGGTTGCCCTTAACCAGCAGCATGTCAGCCCAATAGCCTTCCTTGAGGCGCCCGCGGTCGGTGAAGCCGATCAGATCCGCGGCATTGCCGGTGCCGGCACGGATCGCGTCGATCGGGGAGACGCCGAGATCGACCAGCAGCTTGAGCTCCTGCGCGTTCTCGCCGTGATAGTTGAACGGCGTTCCGGCGTCGGTGCCGAGCGCCAGCTTGCCGCCGCCCTTGTAGAAGCGGAGCGTCGACTGCCGGTGCATCTCGTAGAAGCGCTGGCCTTTGTCCAGGATGTAGTAGGGAAGCACGCCGGGCTTGGAGAGCGTGCGGTCGAGCGCCGCTAGGGTCGCGACAAGATAGACATCGCGCTTGATCATCTCGGCCATCACCTCGTCGGTGATCTGGAAACCGTGCTCGATCGAGTGGATGCCGCCCCTGACCGCGTTGAGGATGCCCGGCGCTCCCTGGGCGTGCGCGGTGCTCTTGCGGCCGAAGCGTTGGGCTTCGGCGATGCCGGCGGCGATCTCCTCGAGCGTGAGCTGCGCCAGCATAGGATCGACATTCGGCGTGGCGACGCCGCCGGTCGCAATGAACTTGATGTGGTCGGCGCCGGCCTTGATGTTCTCGCGCACGGCCTTGACCACGTCGAGCGGGCCATCGGCTTCCCGTCCGAGAAACCAACCGTGACCGCCGGTCATGCAGATGACCTTGCCGGCGCAGTGGATCGTGGGGCCGAGCTGATAGCCGGCGTTGATGGTCTCGCGGATGGAAATCTCGATGTAGTCGCGGCCGCCGAGATCGCGGACGGCGGTGAAGCCGCCGCGAAGCGTCGACTGGGCGAGCTCGAGGCCGCGCATCACGGTGTCCTGCACCGAGTGCGACCGGACGCTCGCCATCACGCTGGGCTCGCCGGGCAGAACGAGATGCACGTGGCAGTCGATCAGCCCGGGCATCAACGTGCAGCCGGTGGTGTCGACCTTGGTGCCGTCGAAGCCCGAGAATTCGCCGGCCGGGGCGATCCTGGCGATCTTGCCGCTGTCGACCACGACGCCGAGGCCCTCCTTCGGTTCGGCGCTGCCGTCGAAGACGAGACCGCCCGCATAGAGCCGCTTCATCCGCATTCCTCCGCTGATGCCGGCGGAAGTCTAGCGGAGAGCAGGCGATTTGGG
>CAZZLX010000312.1:0-5192 GCA_964655235.1 uncultured Rhizobium sp. | reverse complement strand
GCGTGCTCGACTACAACCTCGGCCTCACCACCGTGCCCTATCGCGGCTTCAAGACGCTCGGCCACGGCGGCAGCCTGCCGGGCTTCAAGATCCACTTCATGCGCTTCCCCGAGATCGACCTCGGTACGATCATCCTCTCCAACCGCGAAGACACGATGGCCTACCAGCTATCGCGCCAGATCGGCGGCATCGTGCTCGGCGATCGCGCCAAGCCGGCGCCGAAGACGCCGGCCGGGATCGAGCGCCTCGTCGGCACCTATGTCGACAAGGCGACCGGCTACTCGCTCGACCTCAAGGTCAAGGACGGCCAGCTCTCCGCCGCGACCCTCGGCGGCGAGGAGAAGCTGGAGCCGACCGGCGACGGCCGCTTCTCGACCACCGGCGGCCACTTCCTGATCGACATCGGCCCGGTCCCGGACGGCACCGGCCAGCCGAAGAAGCTCGCCGGCATGCTCGACGGCGGCCTGCCCATGACCTGGGAGCCGGCGCCGATGAAGAAGCCGGGCCCGGCGAAGCTCAAGGAATACGTCGGCCGCTACACCTGCGCCGAGACCGGCGGCACGCACGAGGTCTCGGTCAAGGGCAAGGATCTCGGCATCACGCTCGCGATCGGCCACGCCAATCCGGAGCCGTGGACCAAGATGGAAGCGGTGATGGCCGACACTTTCCGCTATAGCGTGCCGCACATGCAGTGGACGTCGAAGCCGACCGCGCGCTTCGAGCGCAACCGCTCGGGCAAGGTCACGGCGCTCGTGCTGTCCAGCAACCGTTGTCGCAATCTCGTCTTCAAACGCGTCAAGTAAGGGGGAGGCCCACATGAACCGCGCCAACAATCCGACCACCGTCGCACCGCCGATCGGCGCCTACAGCCATTCGGTCGAGATCCCGCCCGGGTCTCGGATCCTCTACATCTCCGGCCAAGTGGGCATGAGCCCCGACGGCGTTCTCAAGGAAGGCGTCGAGGCGCAGACCGAGCAGGTCTGCCGCAACATCGTCGCGATCCTCGAGGCCAACGGGATGGGCCTCAAGGACCTGGTGAAGGTGAATTCCTACATCATCAACCCGGGCGACCTCGCCGCCTTTCGCGCCGCGCGCAACCGCGTGTTCGGCGACTTCAAGCCGGCCTCGACCCTGGCGGTGATCCAGGCGCTCGCCGGCCCGCAGTACCTGGTCGAGATCGAGGCGATCGCCGCCCAGGCCGTGGCCGCCCCGCGCGCCTCGGCGCCGGCCTCCAGGCCCGCCGCCCGCAAGGCGGCGAAGAAGGTCGCCAAGAAGGCTGCGAAGAAGGCTCCGTCGAAGAAGGCAGCCAAGAAGCCGGCGAAGAAAGCCGCCAAGAAGGCGAAGAAGAAGGCGAAGCGCCGCTAGGCCTTCAGCTCAAAGAAAAAGGGCCGCTCGAAGGAGCGGCCCTTTCTGTTTCTGCGCGAGGCGATCAGCGGCCGATCGCGTAGCCCTGCATGCCGCGCGGATTGGCGGCGGCCTTCAGGATCTCGCCGTCCTTGGCGGCGGCGGAGAGACGTCCCTCGCTCCAGTCGAGCCCGACATCGATGTCGTGGCCGCGCGCCTTCAGCGACTCGATCGTCTCCTTCGGGAAGCGTCCTTCCATGACGACCTTCCCGGGCTTGGCGCCGCGCGGATAGAACGAGCTCGGGAAGTGCTCCGTGTGGAATGCCGGACAGTCGATCGCCTGCTGCAGGTTCATGTCGTGATGGACGTGATGCAGGAAGAACATGACCTGCCACTGGTCCTGCTGGTCGCCGCCGGGCGTACCGAACGGCATGTAGGCCTCGCCGTCGCGATGCGCGAAGGACGGGGTCAGCGTCGTCCGCGGCCGCTTGCCGGGCTCGAGCCGGTTCGGCGCGGTCTCGTCGAGCCAGAACATCTGGCCGCGGGTCGAGAGCGGGAAGCCGAAGCCCGGGATCACCGGCGAGGATGACAGCCAGCCACCCGACGGCGTCGCCGACACCATGTTGCCCCATTGATCGATGACGTCGACGTGGCAGGTGTCGCCGGCGGCGGCACCGCGCATGTGCAGCGGCTCCTTCTTGTCCTTGGCCATCGTCGGCTCGCCGATGCCGAGGATCGCATCGAAGTCCTTCGGGCGGATCTGCGAGGCGGCGAGCGCGTAGTCGACGCGGTTGTCGAAGCCCGCGACCTTGCCGGGGCGAAGCTCGAGCGAGGCGCGGTCGCCGACCAGCTTGGCGCGCTCGGCGTTGTAGGTGTCGCTGAGCAGGTGCTCCATCGGCACCTTCACGAAGTTCGGATCGCCGTAGAAGGCCTCGCGGTCGGCGAAGGCGAGCTTCGCCGCCTCGACCACCTTGTGGACGAAGTCGGGACCGACCGGGTCGGTGCCATCGATGCCGAGATGCTTGAGGATCGCCAGCTGCTGGAGGAACGCCGGACCCTGGCTCCAGGGACCGCATTTGGAAACCGCGTAGCGGCCGTACTGGTAGGTGAGCGGCTCCTCGTAGGTCGCCTGCCACTTCGCCATGTCGTCGCCGGTCAGCACGCCGGCGTTGCGGCGGCCGGACGTGTCCATCGACTCGGTGCGGACGAACTTGTCGATCGCCTCGGCGACGAAGCCCTTGTACCAGGCGGCGCGGGCGGCCTCGATCTGCTTCACGCGATCGCCGCCGGCCGCCTCGGCTTCCTTGATGATCCGCCGGTAAGTGGCGGCCATGTCGGGATTGCGGAACAGCGTGCCGGTCTTCGGCACGTTGCCGCCCGGGAGATACACGGCGGCCGAGCTCTTCCACTCCTTGGTGAAGAGGTCGACCACGCCTTCGATCGCCGCCGGGATGCGGGCCACCAGCGGATATCCCTTCTCGGCCATCGCGATCACCGGCGACAGCACGTCGCGCACGGTCTTGGTACCGTAGTCGCACAGCATCAGCATCCAGGCATCGAAGGATCCCGGCACGGTCGCGGCGAGGAAGCCGGTGCCGGGCACGATCTCGAGCCCCAGGCTCTTGTAGTGCGCGATCGTCGCCTTGGCCGGCGCCGTGCCCTGGCCGCAGAGAACCCGCGTCGCCTTCTTCTTGGCGTCGTGCAGGATGATCGGCACTTCGCCGCCGGGACCGTTCAGGTGCGGCTCGACCAGCTGCAGCACGAAGGCGGTGGCGCAGGCGGCATCGAAGGCGTTGCCGTCCTTCTCCAGCATCGCCATGCCGGTGGCGCTGGCGAGCCAATGCGTGGAGGCGACGACGCCGTAGGTGCCGAGGATCTCGGGGCGGGTGGTGAACATGGAAGCTCCCGGGAGGAGAGGGGCGGGATTTTGAGGGGTACCCTGACGGTCGGGCAGGTTACTCCTTCGCCCCGACCCCGGCAAACGGCGCCTAGAACGACGACATCGGCTCCTTCAGGAACGCGATCTCGTCGTCGGTGCTCTCGCGTCCAAGCGCCGCGTTGCGGTGGGGGAAGCGGCCGAAGCGCTGGATGATCTCCTGGTGCCGGAGCGCGTAGGGCACGATCTCGGCGCGCGACGGATCGTCCTCGGCCAGCCGCTTGAACAGCTCGACCGAGCGCTGCTGGTCGGCGAGATCCTCGCTGTGCTCGAAGGGCAGATAGAAGAACATCCGCTCGCAGGAGAGGCATTGCATGTCGAAGCCGCGCGCGATCGCGGTCGATGCCACCTCGCGCGCCTTGGCATCGGCGGCGAAGGCCTTCGGCGATCCGCGATGGAGGTTGCGCGGGAACTGGTCGAGCAGGACGACCAGCGCCAGCGCGCCCTCGCGGTCGGCGAGCCAGCGATCGAGCTCGCCCCGTGCCGCGGCCTCGGTGGTGCCGAGGAAGTGGCGGCGGATCTCGTCGTCGAAGGCGGGGTCCTTCTTGAACCAGGCCTCGCGGAAGCTGCCGCAGATTTCCGTTCCGGGCGTGCCGAACCAGAAGTGGAGGACGTCTTTGACCGTGCTCATGGGCGGCGGATCATGCCGCCAGGCGCGGCATCCTGTCCATGCGCTGATGTCTTTCCAATCCGCGAATTTTGGCTAGTATCCGCGCGCATTTCAGCCCTCGGGGGGACCCAGTGAAGATCAGGCATCCGTACCTTCTGTTCCTCGGCGATGCCGCCGACCAGCTCGCCGCCAAGACCGCCAACGGCGTCAATGTCTGGCGGCCCGACTGGTGCAAGGGCCAGTTCCGCCTGCCGGGCTGCAAGGCCGATCTCGGCATCCAGGACATGAACATCGCCCAGGCCGCCAAGGCCGGCGTGAAGACCGTGCTGGTCGGCGTTGCCAACCGCGGCGGCGTGATTCCCCCGGCGTGGGAGAAGCACCTGGTCAAGGCCGTCGAGCTCGGCATGGACGTGGCGAGCGGGCTTCACAACAGCCTGCACGATCTGCCCAGGCTCGCCGCCGCGGCGAAGGCCAACGGCCGCTCGCTGTTCGACGTGCGCCGCCCCGACCGCGAGTTTCCGGTCGGCAACGGCCTGAAGCGCACCGGCAAGCGCCTGCTGACCGTCGGCACCGACTGCTCGGTCGGCAAGATGTTCACCTCGCTCGCGCTCGAGAAGGAGATGCGCCGCCGCAAGATGGACGCCGATTTCCGCGCCACCGGCCAGACCGGCATCTTCATCGCGGGCCGCGGCGTCTCGATCGACGCCGTCGTCTCCGACTTCATCTCCGGCGCGGTCGAGTGGCTGGCGCCCGAGAACAAGAAGGACCACTGGGACCTGATCGAGGGCCAGGGCTCGCTGTTCCACGCTTCGTATGCCGGCGTGACGCTCGGCCTGATCCACGGCTCGCAGCCGGACGCGCTGGTGGTCTGCCACGAGCACGGCCGCGCTCACATGCGCGGCCTTCCCACCTACAAGCATCCGAGCCTGGAAGACTGCATTGCCCGCAACGTCGAGGCGGCGAAGCTGACTAATCCGAAGGCCAAGTGCGTCGGCATCTCGATCAACACCCAGCGCCTCTCCGAGAAGGACGCGGTGAAGCTGCTCAAGAAGACAGAGGACAAGCTCGGCCTTCCGGCAGTCGATCCGCTCCGGACCGGCGTCGACGCGATCGTCGACGTTCTCCGCTGATGACGCGGAAGCTCGCGGCGCGGCAGGAGGTCTTCCCGATCCGGGGAGCCTTCAAGATCAGCCGCGAGACCCGCACCCAGCAGCCGGTGGTGCTGGTCGAGATCACCGACGGCGACGTCGTCGGCCGCGCCGAATGCGTGCCCTACAAGCGCTACGGCGAGTCGATGGACGG
>CAZZLX010000311.1:0-5222 GCA_964655235.1 uncultured Rhizobium sp. | reverse complement strand
ATTTCAAAGTTATAGGACCCACAACCTACCTGTCATCCGCCACGTCAGCGACCGGCTCGCCATCATGTATCTCGGCCGCCTGGTCGAGCAGGGATCGACCCACAGCATCTTTGCCAAGCCGGCGCACCCCTATACCCAGGCACTCCTCGCCGCGGTCCCGCAGCCGGACCCCGACAAGCGACGCGACCACCTCGAGCTTCAAGGCGAGATCCCGAGTCTCCGACGCCGTCCTTCAGGATGCGAATTCCATACCCGCTGCGTCCATGCGCAGGCGCGCTGCCGCGTCGAGGCTCCAGGCCCGACTTCGCTCGGCGACGGTCGTGAGGTACGCTGTCACTTCCCGCTGATCTAGTCTGCAAGGAAACGGTCATGAACGTCACCGAGCGCCTCAAGCAGGCCCATGCCGAGATGACGGCCTGGCGGCGCGACATCCATGCCCATCCCGAGCTGGGCTTCGAGGAGCAGCGGACCTCGGACTTGGTGGCGGAGAAGCTGAAGTCCTTCGGCTGCGATGTGCATCGGGGTATCGGCAAGACAGGTCTCGTCGGCCGGCTCCAGGTGGGCAATTCGCCCCGCTCCATCGGCCTCCGCGCCGATATGGACGCACTGCCTATGCAGGAGGCGAACGACTTCGCTCATCGCTCGCGCAGTCCCGGCAAGATGCACGCCTGCGGCCATGACGGGCACACCACGATGCTGCTGGGCGCCGCCCAGCACCTCGCCAGGACAAAGAACTTCGACGGCACGATCAACTTCATCTTCCAGCCAGCCGAGGAAGGTCTCGGCGGCGGCGAGGCGATGATCAAGGACGGGCTGTTCGAGCGCTTTCCCTGCGACTCGATCTTCGGGATGCACAATTGGCCCGGCCTCGCCGCCGGCAAGTTCGCCATCCGTCCGGGCGGCATGATGGCGGGTGGCGCCTTCTTCGATGTGACCGTGACCGGCAAGGGCGCCCACGGCGCCAAACCGGAGAGCGGCATCGATCCGGTCCTTGTCGCGAGCCACATCGTGACGGCGCTGCAGTCGATCGTCGCGCGCAACGTCAGGCCGTCAGATACCGCCGTTCTCAGCTGCACCCAGATCCACGGCGGCGACGCCTACAACGTGATCCCGCAGCAGGCGGTCATCCGGGGGACGGCGCGCGCCTTCTCGACCGACACGCTGAAGCTGATCGAAACGAACATGCGCCGGGTGGCCGAGAATGTCGCGGCCGGCTTCGGTGCCACGGCCGAGCTCGACTTCCGCCTGATCTTCCTCCCGACCGTCAACGACCCGGGCCAGACCGACTTCATCGCCGACACCGCCGCGGAGCTTGTGGGCGAAGAAAACGTCGACCGCAACGGTCCGCTGATCATGGCCTCCGAAGACTTCTCCTACATGCTCAACGCGGTCCCCGGCGCCTATATGATGATCGGCAACGGTGATGGGGTCGGCGGCTGCGCCGTCCATAACCCCTCCTACGACTTCAACGACGAGATTCTGCCGCTCGGCGCCAGCCTGTTCGTCCGGCTGGTGGAGCGGAAACTTGAGCGCCTCCCACGGTAGCTTAACGCCCTTTCCTCCTTAACGTTGTCACAGGGGAGTTGGGGCGGACGGGGAAACCTCCCTGCCGAGTCGGCGTTTTTCCTTACCGAACCGATTTGCATCGGGGGAAAAGGAGCTGACATGAAAGCGAATGCTATCCGCCTTGGCGTTGCCGCCCTTGCCACCGTCGCGGTGCTCGGTACGGCTGCTCCGGCGTTCGCCCAGCGTCACCATCACGGCGGCAACAATGCCGCCGGCGCCGCGGCCATCGGCTTGCTCGGCGGCTTGGCCCTGGGTGCCGCTATTTCCAATCCGGCCCCGCCGCCGGTCTACTACGCGCCGGCTCCGGCCTATGTTACTCCGGCACCGGTATACACGCGCTCGCCCCATGTCGACTGGTGCACGGCGAACACGCCCGGATACAACGCCTATGACAACACGTACCAAGGATATTACGCGGGCGAGCGGATCATCTGCCGTTCGCCGTACGGTGGCTAAGGGCTGACTAGAGCTTGTCGCGCGTCCGCGGATCGAGGGCTGCCGCGGCAAGATCGGACAGCAGCGTCGAGACCGCGAACAGCACGGTCGTGACCAGCACCGCGCCCATGACGATCGGATAGTTCCGGCTGTTGACCGACTCGAATACGAGTCGGCCGACACCGGGACGATTGAAGACGATCTCGGCAAACACGGCGCCTGAAAGAAGACGCCCCATGCCCACGCCCAGCAGGGCAACAGTCGGCAGGATCGCCAGCTTTAATGCGTAGTGATAGATGATCTTCCGCGGCGAGAGTCCAAAGGCGCGCGCCGTGCGGATGTGGTTCTCCCCCATGATCTCCAGCATCGAGGCGCGCACCAACCGCGCCAGAAAGCCGACCCAGCCCAGTCCGATCGCCAAAGCCGGCAGCACCAGGTGCCAGGCTTGCGTCAGGTGATCGCCGGGAGGACCAGCGCCGATGGCGGGGAACCAACGAAGCCACACGGCAAAGACCAGCAGCAGATAGATCGCGATCACGAAAGATGGCACCGCGATCGCCGCAACCGAGAAAACTCCTGTCAGGCGGTCGAGCCAGCTGCCGCGTCGGACTGCCGAGTAGCAGCCGAGCGGAATCCCGAGGAGCACGGCCCAGCCCAGACCCGCAAGCGCTAGCACCACGGTGTAAGGCAGCTCGTTGAAGACGATCGCCGCAACGCTTTTCGACGTCCAGACATCGACGCCCATATTGCCGCTCAGCACGTTGCCGAAGAAGCGCAGCAGCTGGATCGGGACTGGCTGGTCGAGCCCCATGCGCACGGTGAAATCCCGCACCATTTCCGGCGTTGCGCGCGGGCCAAGGGCGATCGAGGCCGGGTCGCCGGGCACCAGATGGATCATCGTGAACAAGATCGTCATCGCGACTGCGACGATGGCGGTCATGAGGCCCAGGCGCTTGAGCGCATAGAGCAGCATCAGACGAGATCCCGGGCGATGCGGTTGTTCCAGCTTCGGCTGTGGACACGCTTGCCATTCTCGAACGCATCGAAGTCGGTGACTAGACGGAAATGCGTGGCATCGCCGCTCAGCGTCACCGCCGTCCGGATCTCGATGTCCCAGCCCGGCCGCGCCATCTTGTAGCTCACCGTCACCGTGGACTCGGCCGCCAGCGGGTCGTCGTCCTTGATCCGGTAGATATTCGCCTTGATCGTCTCGACCGCCGTGCCGCTGTGGGATAGCCGGAGACAGCCGTCGTCACGATCGATGCGATACTCGATTCTCCCCGAGCCGACGTCGTGCCTGAGCGTGCGGACGACCGTCGCCGCACGCAGCGTCTCGGCCGGCAGCATCGGCGCGCCTTCGACCGGCAGGAACTCAGGCACCTTCGCGTCCTCGGCGCGGGGCGGACGCACCGGCAGCGTGACGCTGCTGATGCCGCTCGCGATCGAGAGCGTCGCGCGATCCGGCGACGGGAACAGGATGGGCCAGTAGGCGGTCGAGATCGCGATCCTGAGCCGATGCCCGGCCGGAAACACATGCGCGATCTCGTTCAGCTGCAGGCGGATCTTGTAGGCCTTGCCAGGGTCGAGCGGCGTCGGATTCTCATGGCTTTCGCGATGCGTCAGGTTCAGCACGCCGTAGGTCACGCGCAGCACCGACCCATCGGGCCTGATGTCCGAGAGACGCACGATCAGGTTGGCGCGCGGCTTGTCCGAGGAGAGCGTCAGCTCGGCGACCGGCGCGCCAAGGATCTCGAGCTTCTCCGCGAGAGGCGTCGAGTCGAAGACGAGCGAGCCCCCGTCGTCCATGCGCTGGTCGAGCGGCAGCTCAGGCCCGACGCCGCCGAGACCAAAGGGGCACCACTCGCCTCCGGCGATGCCGACGGTCTCCGGCGAGCGGATCGAGAGAGTCGGGCCCGCCTGCCCTGCTCCTTCAGCGAGCGTGCCGGGCAGCAGTGCATAGCGGCGGTCCGTGACGTTCGGCGTCGGCCATGACGGCTCGGCGATCCAATGGCCGGGGCGTTCGTCGTAGAAGGACTTCGGCTCGACGCTGTCCTGCATCCAGGCCTTGAACGCCGGCTCTTTCATGATGCCGGTGTCCTTGCCTTTCAGCCAATGGTCCCACCACCGCAGCTGTTCCTGCAGATAACCGATCTGCGGGCCTGGATAGGCGAAGTGCGGTCGGCCATGCCCCCACGGACCGACCAGCGCCTTCTTCGGGCAGGAAAGCCCCTTCATCATCCGGAATACGGCGTTCGAGTAGCCGTCGACCCAGCCGCCGATCGCATAGACCGCGCATTCGATGTCGGCGTAGTTCTCGCAGACCGACCCATGCTTCCAGAAAGCGTCGCGGCGCTGATGCTCCATCCAGTCCGCGATCTGCGGATGGATCGCGTCCAGCCGCGCCTTCCACATGTCGCGCCAGCGCTCGCCGACGATCTCGGGGTCGGGCGGCCTTCCGCGCTGGGTGAAGAACTGCTGGCCCCAGGACAGCATGTCGTTCAGGACCGCGCCACCCATGTAGTGCATGTCGTCGGCGTAGCGGTCGTCGGTCGAAACGACGGTGATGATCGCCTTGAGCGCCGGCGGCCGAAGGGCCGCGACCTGGAGCGAGTTGAAGCCGCCCCAGGAGCCGCCGAACATGCCGACCTTCCCGGTCGACCAGGGCTGCTTGGCGAGCCAGCCGATCACCTCAGCGCCGTCCTCGATCTCCTGCTTCAGGTACTCGTCGTACATGATGCCGTCGGAATCGCCGCCGCCCCGGCAGTCGACCCGGATCGAGGCGTAGCCATGCCCGGCGAGATAGGCGTGGGTCTGGGCGTCCCGACGGGAGGTGAAATCGCGCTTCCGGTAGGGGATGTACTCCATGATCACCGGAACCGGGTTCTTGTCGGCGCCCTCCGGAATCCAGAGCTTGGCCGCGACCTTCGAGCCGTCTTTCAGCGGGATGAAGATGTTCTCGACGACGCGAATGGACTGCGGCAGCTTTTCAACGACCCGCATCGCTTCCCCCGGCCCCGTTTCCAAGCAGTTTGAGGCAAGCCGGCGGCCTGACGCAATCGAATGACACCAGGGACGCATCGATGACCGTGATCGTGAAGTCATTCCCGCGGAAGGTGCGGGAGATCGAGACCATGTGGATCACTCTGGCCGACGGCGCGAGGCTGGCGGCCAGGGTCTGGATGCCGGAGGACGCCGAGAAGGACCCGGTTCCGGCGATCCTC
>CAZZLX010000310.1:0-5231 GCA_964655235.1 uncultured Rhizobium sp. | reverse complement strand
CGCGATCCCTTCCTGAACCGGATGCCGACCTGCATCATCGGGATGACGTATTCCTGCGGTACACCTGCATCCAGCATCAGCTGCTTGTCGAAGCCCTTGCGGAAGCGGGCCCGCATGATGCCGTAACAGAGGTTCTGCGCGAGACCGTCGTGGCCGACCTCGATCAGCTTGGCGGCGAAGTCGGTGTCCGGGCAGTCGGACGCGGCCCAGAGATGCACGACCACCGGTCCGATCACCAGCATGTCCCGCTCCAGCGGCGGCGTCTGGTAGACGAGGATGTCGCGCCGACGGCCGAGGATCGCCTGATCGCAAGGGGCGGCCTGGGCGTCGAGGCCCATCAGGCTCATCACCGGGTCGGCCGGGTCGTAGTCGTAGCGGTCGGGCTCCGAGGCCTTGGCCTCGAGGCCCAACGTGCCGTCTCCGGCCGGTGTATTCGCCTTGCCGCCGCTCGAGAGGAAGAAGTCGGTAAAGCGCGTGCGCGCCAGCGGCCACTCCTTTTCGTGACGCCAGACGTTGTCGTTGAGAATGAACAGCTTCACCGGCGCTTCGCCTTCGAGGCCATTCTCGATGCCTTTGATTTCGCGGTCGAAGAAGCGGACGAGTTCCGCGGGATAGGATGCGTTGGCTCGCGCACCGTAGTCGCGTGGCCCGAGCGTGCCGACCCACTTGTCGGTCGAGTGCCCCCAAGGGCCGACAACCAGCCGGTGCCGACCGCGCAGATGGGCGGGGCCGTTCTTCTCGACGCCGGCGTAGTTGTTCGTGGTGCCGCCCAACCGGTCCCACCAGCCGGTGGTACAGCTGACCGGCACTTGGACCTTCGGGTGCGACCTGTCGAAGGCCCAGTAGTCGTGATGCGCCTCGCGGAAATGCCGGTGCGTCGCCTCGGTCAGCGTCGAGAATACGTCCTTGGGAATGGTCTCGAGCGGAAGGCGCCAGATCCACTTGCCGCGGTCGACGCGGGTCCAGGCGTCATCGGCCTCGGCACGCGTGTAGGGGCCGAACGGATCGCCGGCGCGCTTCCGGGCATTCGCCGCCATGGTATGGATCCATTGCAGCCGGCGGCCGGTTTCGAGGATGCCGTAGTTCATCTCCGTGTGCTTCATCGCCATGCCGCTGGTGTACATGGCCCTCAGCGACGGCGGCTGCTCACCCACGAGGACCCAGCAGAGCGAGGAGGGATACGAGTTGCCCCAGGTGCCTACCTGCCCCGTCGATCCGTCGAGCGCCGCCGCCCACTCGACGGAGTCGTAACCATCCGGCTTGTTCTGTTCGGCACCCTTGTGGCCGAACATCCAGTGATAATCGCCGTCGGACTCGTAGCGGCCGCGGATGTCCTGGACCGCGACGATGTAGCCGCGCGCGGCGATCGCCTGGGCATCCTTGACGTAGAGGTCGCCTGCCTTGTCGTAAGGCGTGCGGCAGAGCAGCACCGGGTATCTGCCGCCGCCCTCCGGCCGATAGACGTCGGCGCGGAGGATCGTGCCGTCCCGCATCTTGCCGGGAACGTTCCTGGTGACGCTGACGGCGCTGAGCCGGGTCTGGTCGTTCATGGCGTCTACTTCTTCGAGATGTTCCAATAGGCGAGGGTCGGCGCCTTGATCACGCCGTCGACACGGTCGGCGCGCCAGGCACTGACCGACTGGTACTGGCCGGCTGGGATCAGCGGCACGTACTCCCAGAGCCGCTTGTGGAATGCTTCGAGCAGCCGCTTGCGCTCGGCTGGATCGGTCGAGTCGATCAGCTGCAGGCGCAGCTTCTCGCCCTCCTCGTCGCAGGGCCAGCCGGCGCCGTTGGTACCCCCGCAACTGAGGTCGACGTAGAAGTTGCCGATCGGGTGAAACACAACCGCGCCGGGCGAACCGGCCGGAAAGAGGTTCCAGCCGCCTTCGCCCGGCTTGTCCTTCTTGATCCAGCGGGCGATCGCAGCGCCCCAGTCGAAGTTCATGACCTCGACGTTGAACCCGATCGCCTTCATCTGCTCGACGACGACGGGAAAGGTCGAGCGGCTGAGTGCGGTCTCGTTCGAGGCGAGCATGTAGACCTTCTCGCCCTTGTAACCGGACTCCTGGAGGAGCTGCCGCGCCTTGGCGAGATCTGGCTTGCGGTAGGCCTCGGAGCCCACCTCGGTGTCGAACGGCCCGCCACAGGTGAAGAACGCGTAGCACTGCTTGAAGCGTTCCTTGTCGCCGACGAAGGCCATCATCAGGTCTTCCTGACTGGTCGACAGGGCCAGCGCCTGACGCGCCTTCACGTTGTTGAATGGCGGGAACAGCATGTTCGGCCGGATCCACGCCTGACTGTCGAGCAGGACCGCGGTGTCGATCTTGATGTCCTTCGACGGCTTCAGGATCGGCAGCACATCGGAGGCGGGCTGCTGCAGGAAATCGACCTCGCCGCGGACGAGCGCGTTGGCGGAGGTCGTGTTGTCCGGAAGGACGATCCATTCCATGCGATCGACCTTGACGACCTTCGCGCCGGCGAGTCCGCTGGTCGGCTCGGTTCTTGGTTTGTAGTCGGTGAACTTGTCGTAGACGGTCTTCGATCCGGGCGCCCACTCGGCCTTGTTGAACTTCCAGGGACCCGAGCCGATTGCCTCGGTCACCGGCGTGTTCGGATCTGTCATCGCCTCCTTCTCGCGCATGATGACCGGAAGCTGGCCGACACCGGATCCGAGCGAGAACTCGACGAAGCCGAATGGCTGCTTCAACGCCAGCGCCAGGACACGGTCGTCCTTGGCCTCGAACGCAGCGCCGCTCGCCGCCATCCGTCGGCCCATCGCATCGCGCTTCATCCAGCGGTTCAGAGAAGCGACGACGTCCTTGGTCGTAACGGCGGAGCCGTCATGGAACCTGAGGCCGGCGCGGAGCGTGAAGGTGTAGGAAAGGCCGTCCGGACTCTTGTTGTAGCTCTCGACCATCATCGGCTGCGGCTCGAACCTGTCGTTCCAGGCGAACAGCGACTCGAAGATCTGGATGCCGTGGATGCGGGTCAGGTTGACGGTCACCGCAACCGGGTCGAGAACGCGGAGATCAGCCTCCGGCACGACCTTCAGCACCGTTTGTGCCGAGGCGGTGCCGACGATGAGCGTGGACCCCAAGAGCAGCGCGGCAAGATGACGAGAAGACATCGTTTCGGCTCCCTGTTGTCTTGATGTCGTTGAGGCGCTAGCCGCGCCAAGCGGTGAACAGCAGCGGGTGATCGGACGGCGGCACGAAGACGCGCTGCCAGGAAAGCGGCGCGTCGCGGTAGGTGCGGCCGCGGATGATCCAGACGAGCCCGGTCGTCCCGGGTGATACCGACATCAGCCGGCAGGCGCGGGGGGGCAGCACCTGGACCGAGACGGTCTGCTCGACCTTGAGCGTCGGCCGATGGAAGCGGACGGCCAGCATGTCGCGCACGTGGCGCAGCTCGTCCTTGTCGAGCTTGGCGATCTCGCCGAAATGCCGCCCGCTCAGGAGCACTTCGGAGACGATCTCGAACTCATTGTTGATGCCGATGCGGCGGAGCACGCGGACGTAGCTCGGCTCGTTGCCGAGGAAGCGGGCCCAGGGGCCTTGCTCGCCCAGCATGTCGACAGAGATCGCCTCGATCGTGATCGGCAGGATCGACTGCTCGTCCTCGGCGAGGAACCGGAAGTGGCGGACCTGCTCGTCGCGAACGTTGCCGATGGCAACAAATGTTCCACTGCCGTGGCGGCGGACCAGCACGCCGTCGTCGCCGAGCTGCTGCAGAGCCTTCTGCACGGTGCCGACGCTGGCGCCATAGCCGGAGGCGAGCTCGGTCTCGGCCGGCAACTGGTCTCCCGGCTTCCATTCGCCTGCCTCGATGCGGATCAGAAGGTTGTCGGCGAGGTCGCGATATTTAGGAGCGCCGCTGGGCTTCGCCAGCTTGCGGGACGCGGGGGCGCATTGAGGGCGAGGTTCCTGTCTCACTCCTCTATAGTAATTTTACGGATTTTGCGCCGGCAAGCTAGATTCTGGCAGCTTAATGCAAAATTACTCTAGAGGAGTTGATTGACTATATCGTCTTGGTCTTCTTGTATTTTTCGGCCTTCCAGAGGTCGTCCTTGATGATCTGGCGGAGCCGTTCGGCGACCTCCCACATGTCGGTGTAGTGGTGATAGAGGGCACTCAGCCCGAAGCGGATGCTATCTGGCGGTCGGAATGACGAGACGACGCCGGCATCAGCCAGCGCCCCGACAACGGCAGCGCCGGCCGGATGGCGAAGCGCCACGAAACCGCCCCGTTCGTTCGCGTCTGTAGGGCTGCCGATCTCGACCAGGTCCTTGGTGAGTTGGATGAGGAGATCGCCCAGCGCCGCATGCTTCGCGAAAACCCGGGCTGGATCGACCTCGGCCCAGATGTCGAAAGCGCCTTCCATGACGGCATTTGCGATCACCGACGGCGTGCCGACGACGAAGCGCGCCATGCCCGGCCCGGGCGCGTAGTCGGTCGAAAAGGTGAAGGGATTGGCATGGCCCATCCAGCCGGCGAGGGCCGGCCTCACGGCTTCCTGATGCTTACGCGCTATAAAGGAGTAAGCGGGAGAACCAGGCCCGCCGCAGAGATATTTGTACCCGCAGCCGACGGCGAAATCGGCGTTGCTGACATCCAGATCAGCCGGCACCGCGCCGGCGCCGTGCGAGAGGTCCCAGACGGTCAGCGCGCCCTTCTCGTGAGCGGAGGCGGTGAGCCGCCGGATATCGAGGCGGCGGGCGCTGCGGTAATCGACCTGGCTCAGGTAGACGACGGCGGTGCCGTCGTCGATCGCCGCCTCGATCGGCTCGCCGTCGGCGACGAGATGAAGCTCGATTTCGGGGCGGAGCGTCTTCATCCCCTGTACGACGTAGAGATCGGTCGGGAAGGTGCCGGCCTGCGAGACGATGCGCGGCCGCCCCGGTCGAAGCGACAGGGCCGCCGCCAGCGTCTTGAACAGGTTGATCGAGGTCGTGTCGCCGACCACGATCTCGTCGGGAGCGGCGCCCAGAATGGGTGCGAGCTTGGCTCCCAGCCGGCGTGGCGCATCCAGCCAGGTGGACTCGCTCCAGCCGCGGCGCCGGAGGTTTCGCCACTCGGCGAGGTGCGCCTCGATGCCCTCCGCGTGCTCGACTTCTCGTTCGACTTCGCCGACGCGGCGCCCCTCGATGGCGCGCGCGATCGCGCGGTTCATGCGGCGCCCCGCGAACTCGTGCGTCGCGTGGTCGAGGGCGTCCATCTTCGCCTGCACGAGCG
>CAZZLX010000309.1:0-5244 GCA_964655235.1 uncultured Rhizobium sp. | reverse complement strand
ACCAAGCGCGACCGCGGCGGGCACCTCCTCTAAGCGCCCTCGGCCCGGCATCCCGGCACGAATTGCCGAGGGAGATGCTGGCCTTACCCAAATAAGCGTGTCTTTCCAAAGGGGCCGTCCTGGCACCCTCCTTGCTTCTGGGGATGCACCAGTTTCACAGCGGCCCCATGACTGACGTCGAACTCCGTTCCTTCCAGAGCCTCTCCCCGGCGTCGCACGCTTCCGCGGCGTCGGGGACTTCTGTCTACGAGAACAAGCAGAAGACCTGGACCGACGGCGACACCGCGAGCTTCAAGGACCTGCTCGCGATCATCAATCCGCTGCAGCACATCCCGGTCGTCGGCACGATCTACCGCGCCGTCACCGGCGACGAGATCGCGGCGATGCCGAGCATCATCGGCGGTGCCATCTTCGGCGGCCCGGTCGGCCTCGTGCTCAGCCTCGCCGACAACGCGATCAAGGGCGAGACCGGCAAGAACGTCGGCGAGACCGTGGTCGCCGGCCTGTTCGGGTCCTCCAAGCCCGCCGATGCGCCGGCGGAGACGAATGTTGCGGCGGCGACCCCGCCGCCCGCCGAGCCGGCCAAGCCGAAGCTCGCGATCGACATCCCGGCGCCGCGCCCGGGCGAGCATGTCCCGCAGCCCTTCGCCGACGGCAAGCCGCCGGTCGTCATCGACCTGCCGCAGCCCAAATGGGCGCAGGATGCCGGGGGCGCACGCGGAACGCCTGGCCAGAAGCCCGCTCCGCAGCCCGTCGCCCAGCAGCAGGCGGCGGCGGAACCCGTCCCGGCCGCGGCGCCGACCGTTCCCGTCAGCGGCGGCACGGTCAAGGCCGGCATGCCCCTCGTGTTCCAGAGCGCGTCGGCGATCCCGACGATCCAGCCGCAGGCGCCGGCGGTTCCCGACATGCCGCCGCCGGCGAAGACCGCACAGAAGGGCAAGACCGCGCAGGACCGCTTCCGCTCGACCGACATCCCGTCGCCCGAGGCCGAGCCGAGCGCGGTCGCGAACGGCAGCGATCTCGTCGCCGCGCCGGGCGGCACGCCGATCACGCGCGATGCCGTGCCCGGCGCGATGCAGAGCGCCCTCGACAAGTACGCGACGATGATGCGCAGCCGGAACAGCGCCCAGGCCGCGCCGACGCAGGTGAGCGTCCTCCGCTGAGCGTGCTGCAGCGCGCCCTCGACTTGGGCCGTGCCCGCGTCTGGAGTAGAAACCGGACGATGACACGCAACGTCCTGGTCGCGACGCCGACCGGCCCCGATCCCTGGACCGCCGTCGCCGAGTTCCGCGGGCGGCGCTTCCGCGCCTCGATCGGGCGCAATGGCCTGGTGCCGGCAGATGCCAAGCGCGAAGGCGACGGCAAGAGCCCGGTCGGCACCTGGCCGATGCGGAGCCTGTTCTTCCGTCCCGACCGCGTGACGCCGAAGACCCAGCTGCCGATGCGCGAGATCAGGCCCAGCGACGGCTGGTGCGATGCGCCTTCGCATCCCGACTACAACCGCCTCGTCGCCAA
The DNA here is from genome assembly GCA_964655235.1 of uncultured Rhizobium sp. Classification (GTDB taxonomy): domain Bacteria; phylum Pseudomonadota; class Alphaproteobacteria; order SHVZ01; family SHVZ01; genus SHVZ01. The sequence goes on along the minus strand of CAZZLX010000309.1, from coordinate 3,729 downwards.
GCCCTTCGCCGCGAGCCACGAGGACATGTGGCTGGAGAGCGGCGTCTACGACCTGGTCGTCGATCTCGGCTACAACGACGATCCGCCGGTCGCCGGCCGCGGCAGCGCGATCTTCCTGCATGTGATCCGCCCCGACTTCGGCGCGACTGCCGGCTGCCTCGCGCTTCCGCGCGAAGATCTCCTCGGCGTGCTCGCCGAGATCGGCCCCGAGGGCGCGGTCGAGTTCCGTTCGCCTTGACGCCGGGCGTGGTTTGCCGCGAGCCTTCCTTTCGGGATGCTGTCTGACGGCGGATCAACCGCCGCTTCGCGCAAAGGGAGGCTCATGGACATCGCCGCCTGGGGCCAGTCCGTCCTCGATGTGATCGAGGCCAATGCGGACTGGGCCGGACCGATCACCTTCGCGCTCGCCTTCGGGGAGTCGATGGTGCTGCTCGGCCTGATCCTGCCGGCGACCGTGGTGCTCGCCGGCGCCGGCGTGCTCGTGGGCCTCGGCGTGCTCGACTTCTGGACGCTGGTTTTCTGGGGCGCGCCCGGTGCCGCCCTCGGCGACGCGGTCTCGTTCTGGCTCGGGCGACGCTGCGGCCCGTTCATGCTCGGCCTCTGGCCGATGAACCGGCGGCCGGAGCTGGTCGAGCAGGGCCAGCGCTTTTTCCTTCGTCACGGCGGCAAGAGCGTGTTCATCGGCCGCTTCTTCGGACCGCTCCGCGCCATGGTGCCGCTGATCGCCGGCATGATGGGCATGAGGAACGCACCCTTCCAGCTGGCCAACGGCGCGTCCGCGATCCTCTGGATCATCGGCATCCTGGCGCCGGGCGCGATGGTGGGGTTCGGTGTCGAAGAGATGGCGCATCACGGGAGCAGCCCCGTGGCGATCTTGGCGTTGGCCTTGGGCACCGCTGCGGCGGCGGCTCTGGCGATCTGGCTGCGACGACAGGTTTGAGACCACGGTCGCTCGCTTGGTGCGGGTCGCGCCCGCGCATCGGAAGTTCCGAGCGGAGCGAAGCTACCTATTCCCGAACAGCATCGTCACGTTCACCCTCCGGTTCTCGTAGCCCGGCTTGAAGTCGAGCGGCGCGGTCGCGTGGAAAAGGTCGGAGTTGAAGATCACTGCGCGGTTCCGCCGGTAAGGCACGTTGACCGGCGCCGTCCCCGAGCCATCCAGGAAGCGGCGGATCTTCTTCCGGTCCTTGTTGTAGTCGTCGAAGTTCCACTGCGCCGGCGCCTCGACCGGCCACACCATGAGCCCGCCGGTCTCCGGGTTCAGGTTCGCCTCGTCCGGCGTGACCCAGAAGTTCACGTTGACCGCGGCGTTGTCGCCGTGGATGCCGATCCCTTCCATGCGGGGCTCATACTTGTAGGCCCACATCTGGGTCAGGCGATGGTCCTTGAAGATCGCCGGCATCGCGCGCGTGAGATCCTCGGCGATCTGGAACAGCAGCGGGCAGCAGAAGCCGTCGCCCGCATAGGTCCCGAGATAGGCGCGACGCGTACCGTCTTCGTGGAAGTTGTGGCCGACCTCGTTCCAGATCGTTGCCTCGAGGCAGAAGCGGCGGAGCGCCTCCAGCGCGTTCTCGGTGAGCAATCCGTCGAGGAAGCAGATGCCCGGCGGCACCGCATAGAGACGCTCGATCTCGCGGCGATCCCAGGCGTCGCCGAGCACACCGCCGGCCTGCGCCGGAGTCTCGCGCCAATGGACGATGCGGGCATAGCTGTCGGCGATCGGCCCGAGCTCGCTCTGCGAGAGCATCACCGTCGCGGCCTCACCGTGGATCCGCTCGATGTCCCGCTTCATCGCTCGATAGTCGTCGATCTCCGATGCCAGATCGTCCGGCAGCAACCCGTTCTCGCGGAGATAGGAGAGCTGTTCGATGTCGTGGCTGAGCTTCGGCGCGTTGATCGCGAGCGGCGGCCCCGGCGGCGGCAGCGGCGATCCGTCCGCCGGCCACCAGCGGCTGCCGCGCTTGGCGACCAGGCCTGTGCGGAAGCAGCGCACTGCCTCGTCGTAGCGTCGCTCGTTGACGTGAAGCCAGCCGAGCCCGATCCAGGCGTCGCTCGCCTGCGGGTTGATCTCGATCGCCTGGCGGAAGCGCGTGGCGGCTTCGTCGCCGCGTCCGACCGCGCGCAGCACCAAGGCAAGCGCCACGAGAACACGCACCAGCGTCGGCTGGCGCTGGATCGCCTGGGTCAGCGGATCCAGCGCCTCGGCCGCGCGGCCGAGATCGGCGAGCGAGGTGCCGATCACGGTGTAGGCGGCGACGAGATCGGGATCGAGGCGCGAGGCCTTGCGCGCCTCGCGCACCGCCTCTTCGTGCTGGCCGTCGGCGCGATAGGCGAAAGCGAGATTGCAGCGGATCATCGCCGACTTGGGCGCGCGGCCCGCGGCCTTCTTCAGCGCCTCGATCGCTTCCGCGCGGCGGTTGGCGCCGAGCGCGGCGAGGCCGAGGAAGTTGAGCGCCTCGGGGTTGTCGCGCTCGCGCTCGAGCACGCGGCGGCTCGCCTCCTCGACCTCGAGCATCGCGCCGCGTCGAAGCGCGTCGGCCGCCTGCGCGAGGAGCCGGTTCCGGTCGAGCTCGCCGAAACCCGGACCCCGCGGTCCGGTCACGCGCGCGCCCCGAAGATCGCAGAGCCGACGCGCACATGGGTCGAGCCGTGGCGGATCGCGGTCTCGAAGTCGCCGCTCATGCCCATGCTGAGCTGGGCGAGGCCGTTGCGCCGGCCGATCTCGCGCAAAGCATCGAAGTGAGGCGACGGATCGCCTTCCGCCGGCGGGATGCACATGACGCCGTCGACGACGAAGCCGGCGAGCCTGGCGGCGTCGATCAGCGCGTCGGCCTGATCGGGATCAACGCCGGCCTTCTGCGGCTCGCGGCCGATGTTCACCTGGACGAGCACGCGCGGGCGGCGCCCGACCTGGCCGCAGGCCTTGGCCAGCGCCTCGATCAGGCGCGACCGGTCGACCGTCTCGATCACGTCGAACAGCTTCACCGCGTCCTTGGCCTTGTTGGTCTGGAGCGGACCGATCAGGCGGAGCTGCAGGTCTGGGTGGCGCGCCTTGAGCGCAGGCCACTTCGACTCCGCCTCCTGCACGCGGTTCTCGCCGAAGATCCGCTGGCCGGCGGCGAGCGCCGCCTCGAGACCCGGCACCTCGACCGTCTTGGAGACCGCGACCAGCGTCACCTCGTCCGGCTTTCGTCCGGCGGCGGACGCGGCATCGGCGATGCGGCGGCGGACGGCGGCGAGCGATGCGGCGATATCGGTCATGGGGTCGAGGACTCGACGACTGAAGCCCCCTCTCCCGCGCAGCGGGGGAGGGCCGGGGTGGGGGCGAGCGCAGCGAGGATTTGTTGAAGCACGCCTTCGGTGTTTGCAAGCACGTCGTTGTTCCAGAAGCGGAGCACGCGCCATTCGTTTTCGGCGAGATACTTGTCGCGCGTCCGATCGCGTTCGGAATCCTGATGTTGCCCACCGTCGACTTCGACGATCAGCCGCGCTTCGATGCACGCGAAGTCCGCGACGAACGGCGGAAGCGGATGCTGTCGCCGGAAGTTCCATCCGTCCAGGCGACGATCTCGTAGTCGCGCCCAGAGACGGATCTCGGCCTCCGTCATCGTCTTTCGGAGCTTGCGCGCGCTCCTTGTCGTCCTGTCGTGGCGAGCCATGATCGTTAGTGTAGCCGAACTCGCTTCGCTCGCCCCCACCCTATCCCTCCCCCGCTTCGCGGGAGAGGGG
>CAZZLX010000308.1:0-5246 GCA_964655235.1 uncultured Rhizobium sp. | reverse complement strand
GCCGCCGAAGGTGGTCATCGTGTTCGGGCCGGCGGCGGCGCGCTCGCGCTTGAGCAGGGCCGCGACCTCGGCGAGGCCGCCCCATCCCTTGACCGGGGAGATCTCGTAGACGTCGTTGGTGTGGAAGATCGTCAGCTTGACGTTCTGCGCCAGCGCCGCGACCGGTGCGAGCAGCACCAGCAGGACGGCGAGGCGCGGCAGAAGACGGCGGAACAGGTTCATGGGCGGGCTCCCCCGGGGAAAACGTTGGACCGCCATGTTAGCACCCGGGCCCCGGGTTGAAAGGGGGCGCGGGGAGGGCTCAGCCGCGTTCTCTCGTCACGCGTCGAGAATGTCGCGGATCGGCGTCGGCTTGCCCAGCAGGTAGCCCTGCCCCAGCGACGCGCCCAGGGCCTGCGAGGCCTTGGCCTGGTCCGAGGTCTCGATCGACTCCGCGATCACCGGGATGCCGAGGCTGCGGCAGAGCCCGATCATCGCCACCAGGAACGCCTTGTCGCGGGGCTGGGTGGCGGCGTTGCGGATGTAGCGGCCGTCGATCTTGGCGAAATCGACGGTGAACGCCGAGAGATACTGGAACGAGGCGGCGCCGGCGCCGAGGTCGTCGATGCAGATCGGGTGGCCGCGCCGGCGCAGGCGGTCGACCTGCTGGGTCGCGCGGCCGAGGCTGCCGATCGACGCGGTCTCGGTGATCTCGAACAGGATGTCGGGCGGGTTGATCTTGTGCTTGTAGAGAAGCTCCTCGAGCGCATCGATGAAGTCGGGCGACTCGATCGAGCGGCCGGAGAGGTTGATCGCGACCCTGACCTCGCGCCGGACCGGCGGGCGGACGAGCTGGACGAAGGTCTCCTCGGCGACCATCAGGTCGAACTCGGGTGCCAGCGCCGCCTGCTCGGCCGCGGCGATCACCGGGCCCGGATCGGAGTTGTCGGGCAGCCGGCACAGCGCCTCGTAGTGATGCACGTGCAGGCTCTCGAGCTGCACGATCGGCTGCAGCGCCATCTCGACGCGGCGCTCGCGGATGGTCTCGCGCAGCTTGGCGACGGCGACGGCGGCGTCCGCCAGCAGCGCCGGCAGCCCGGGGCCGAGCGCCGAGATGCCGTCGACTGACAGCTCCGCCTGGGCGAAGCGCTGCACCGCGTAGAGCACGGCGCGGCCGGCATCCGCGCGCGAGAGTCCCGCGGTCTCGAGCGCGATGGTGACCGCCTTGGCGGTGAGCGGCGGTGCGCTCGGTGCGGCCTTGGCGGTGGCGTCGGTCAGGTCCTTCGCCAGCTTCTGCTCGTCGATGGGCTTCGGCGCCAGCACGCCGAAGCGGCCGCTGCCAAGCCGGCCGGCGATGCCTTCGGCGCCCGCGGTCTGGTCGAGGATCTCGCCGATCGTCTGCAGCAGCTGGCGGCGATGCTCGGGGTCGGTCGTCGCCATCAGCTTGTCGAGGTCGCCGAGGTCGAGCAGCGCCAGCTGGTCGCCGTCGGCGCCCTCGGCCATGCGCTCGGAGAGCGCGGTCGCGAACCCGGCCTCGGTCAGCGCGCCGGAGGCGCGGTCGCGCTCGCGCGCGGCGATGGCGCCGGGCCTGACGACGGGCTGGGTCAGCGAGACGAAGGTGCCTGAATTGTCCGGCAGGCGGCACGCGCCGAGCAGCACCTCGCGTCCGGAGGCCAGGTGCACCAGCGCCGGGCTCATCCGTCCGACCGGCCCCATCTCGGCCAGCATCGTCTTCACGCGGCCGCGGTCGGGAAGCGCGATGATCGAAAGGAACACCATGCCGAGCAGCTTGTCGGCGGTGCGCCGGGTCAGCGTCTCGATCGCGCCGGCGGCATAGGCGATGTTGCCGTCGTCCGCCACCTCCATCACCGCGTCGGCGGCGGCGAAGGCGAAGGCGACGAAACGGTCGCGGACCTTGTGGTCCTCGTGGGCCCCCCCGGACATCGCCTCGAGCCTACAACGCCGTGCGTCTCACGTCGTCAGCACGATCTTGCCGATGTGCTCGCTCGTCTCCATCAGCGCATGCGCCTTAGCGGCCTCGGCCAGCGGGAAGGTCCTGTAGACGACGGGCTTGATGCGGCCGGATGTCAGCAGCGGCCACACCTTGGCCTTGAGCTCGGCGGCGATGTGGCCCTTCTCGACCGGGCTCCGCGGGCGCAGCGTCGTGCCGGTGACGATCGCGCGCTTGCGCATCATCTTGCCGATGTCGAGCTCGACCTTGTTCCCTTTCAGCGCCGCGATGTAGACGATGCGCCCGTCGGTATTGAGGATGTCGAGGTTATTGGCGAAGTAGGCGCCGCCGACCATGTCGAGAACGACGTCGACGCCCTTGGTCGGGCTCGCCTTGACCACCTCGGCGAAGTCCTCGGTGCGATAGTTGATGGCGCGCGCGGCGCCGAGTTCGGTGCAGGCTTTCACCTTGTCGTCGGATCCGGCGGTCGCGAACACGATCGAGTCGAAGGCATGCGCCAGCTGGATCGCGGTGGTGCCGATGCCGCTCGACCCGCCATGGATCAGGATCGCCTCGCCGGGCTTGAGTGCGCCGCGCTGGAAGACGTTGGTCCAGACGGTGAAGAAGGTCTCGGGCACGCCCGCCGCCTCGACCCAGCCCATGCCGTCGGGAACCGGCAGGCACTGCACCGCCGGCGCGGTCGCGTACTCGGCATAGCCGCCGCCGGCGAGCAGGGCCGTCACCTTGTCGCCGGTCTTGAAGGTCCAGCTCATCTTCTCCGGCACCGCCGGGCCTGAAGGGCCGACCGCGACCACCTCGCCCGCGACCTCGAGGCCGGGAAGGTCGGAGGCGCCGGCCGGCGGCGGGTATCCGCCCTGGCGTTGCAGCATGTCGGGGCGGTTGACGCCCGCGGCCTTGACCCGGATCAGCACCTCGCCCGGCCCCGGCTTCGGCACCGGCCGCGTCGCGGCCTTCAGCACCTCGGGGCCGCCGGGGGTCGAGATCTCGACCGCGGTCATCGTCTCGGGCAGCGTCATCGTCCTCTCCGCCTCGTTCGGTGTTGGTCTAGTATCGCCGAAATCGCCCGAGCGGAAGGAGGGCTTCGATGTCGGACTTCGACGATCTTGAACCGCGCGGCCCCAACAAGAAGGCCAGCCCGAGGAACCTGGAGCCGATGTCGATCGAGGAGCTCGGCGAGTACATCGAGCGCCTGAAGGCCGAGATCGCCCGCGTCGAGGCGCAGATCCAGGCGAAGAAGTCCCAGGCGAAGGGGGCTGCGAGCCTGTTCAAGTTCTGACGGTCGGGTGGGTGGGGGAAGCATGCTGCACGTGATCGCGGCGGCGATGCTCGCGGCCCTGGCGTTGACGGTGCCGGCAGCGGCGGCCGTCGTCGAATCCCGTGTCGAGCTGTCCGTCGACGCGAAGGACCAGAAGGGGCAGCCTGTCCGCCACAAGATCCCGGTCGCCGTCTTCCGCGACACCGCGGCGGTCGCCCAGCCGTTTCTCATCCTCAACCACGGTCGCGCGCCGACCGCGGCCGATCGCGAGGCCATGGGCCGCGCCCGCTATTCCGAGAACGCCCGCTACTTCGCCTCCTTCGGCTATGCGGTGTTCGTGCCGACGCGCATCGGCTACGGCGTCGCCGGCGGTCCCGACATCGAGGACACCGGCGCCTGCCAGACCAAGAACTATCCGCCGGGATACGAGGCCGGGGCGCAGCAGAGCCTCCAGCTGATCGAGTATGCGAAGACGCAGGCCTATGTCGATCCGACGCGCGGCCTCGTCGTCGGGCAGTCGTTCGGCGGCACGCTCGCGATCACGCTGGCGGCCAAGCGCATCCCGGGCGTGCTCGGCGCGGTCAACTTCGCCGGCGGCGGCGGCGGCAATCCGAAGACGCAGCCCGGCAAGCCCTGCCGTCCCGATCTGCTGGAGAAGATGTTCGCATCGTACGGCGCGACCTCGCGCGTCCCGACGCTCTGGCTCTATTCGGAGAACGACCAGTACATGGGCAACGTCCATCCGCGGCGATGGTTCGAGGCGTTCAAGGCGAAGGGCGGCAAGGGCGAGTTCGTGCCGCTGCCCGCGCATGGCGACGACGGCCATGGCAGCTTCACCTCGAACCCCGCCGCGTGGAAGCCCGCGTTCGAGAGGTTCCTGAAAGGTCTTTAGCGCGGGCTTATGCCCGCCAGCGCGGCACGGCCCGCGCCATCGTCCACATAACGCGGTCGAGGTCGCGCGCGAGCTCGCTCTCGCGTGCCCGCGTGTTGCAGAGCGCAGCCCAGGTGAGGCCGCTCTGCGTCCTTGCCATGATGGTCGCGGTGCCGGGCAGGCTGCCGCCATGCCAGGCGTTGCCGCGCGCGTTCACGCGCCAGCCGCGGGCATAGCCAGGGCTGATCTCGCCTGCCGTCGTCATCACGGCGACCGTGTCGGGCTTCAGCAGGCGAGGCACCGAAGCGGCGAAAATCGCGAGTGACGCCGCGCTGGCGATCCAGCCGCCATGGGAGTCCATGCGGCGCACGTTCATGCCATAGGCGTCTTCGCGGGGGCCGGCGTAGTAGCGCACTTCCGGCGGCTGCCGCTCGGCCAGCGTGTTGCCGGCGATCTCCATGTCGGCGATGCCCGAAGGCGCCAGCAGCGCCTGCTTCACGTGCTCCGCATACGGCTTTCCGCTCACCCGCTCGATCACGCGGCCGAGCAGGCAATAGCCGAAGTTGGAATAGGCGAAATAGGTGCCGGGAGCGCTCCGCGTCGGCTGATGGGCGAGCGTCGCCTCGATCAGCGCCGCGTGGCTCGGCAGGCCTGAGCGGAACATCGGGTCGATCGAATCGTTGGGCCAGCCGCCGGCGGTGTGCGTCAGCAGGTGGTCGACGGTGATGGCGCGGAGATGCGGGTTCTCGATCTTTCCGAAAGCCTCGCCCAGCACGCTCTCCGGGCCGAGAATGCGGTCGTCGAGACCGAGACGTCCTTCTTCGATCAGCCTGAAGATCGCGACCGAGGTGATCGGCTTGGACACGCTGGCGATGCGGAAGCGATGCCGCGGCGTCAGTGCCTCACGCGCGTCGCGGTCGGCGAGCCCGTACGCGGCCTCGTGAACCAGCTTGCCGTCGCGCGTGAAGGCGACGGCGAGGCCAGGCACCTCGTATTGCTTGCGGAAGGCCTCCGCCGCCTCCGCCATCGAGGGCGGAGACGGCTCCGCGGCGAACGCGGGGCGGGCGATCAATGCGGCCGCGCCGCCCGCCAGGATCTGCCGCCGGTCGAACCTTTTCATCGGCAGATCCTAGCGACCTCGTCGCCATCGGTCCCGGGCCTCCCGTCCC
>CAZZLX010000307.1:0-5248 GCA_964655235.1 uncultured Rhizobium sp. | reverse complement strand
GGGCGGCGGCCGCGATCCAGGCGCTCCGGCCGTCGACGCTGGCGGCCGATTTCGCCGCGGCCGTACTGGCCGAACGCGAGCGCTGGGCCCTCTGGCTGCCGGTGGCGCTCGGAACCGGCGTCGGCCTCTATTTCGCGTTGCCGGTAGAGCCGCCGCTCTGGATCGGGCTCTGCGGCGCTGTTGCTGCCCTGGCCGCGACGGCAGGCTTCCAGGGACGGGTCGTCGGTGTCGCCGCTTCGGTTTTCCTTGCGCTGATCCTCGGCTTCGCGCTCGGCGAGATGCGAACCAGAGCGGTCATGGCGCCGATGCTCGACCGTTCGATCGGCCCGGTCGCGGTCGAGGGCAGGGTGGTCGAACTCGAGCACCGCGAGGGGGCGGTCCGCCTGACCCTCGACCGCCTGACGATCCCGCGGCTGGCGCCGCAGCGGACGCCAGAGCGCGCCCGGATCTCGCTGCGCGGTGCCCGGCCCGACATCCCGCTCGGCGCCCGGGTCCGTGTCCCGGCGATACTGCGTCCCCCGCCGGAGCCGGCCGCCCCCGGGGCCTTCGACTTCCAGCGCCAAGCCTTCTTCGACCGCCTCGGCGCGACCGGCTTCTCGACCGGGCGGCTCCAGGTGCTGCGCATCGATCCGCCGTCGGGGCCAATCGAGACGGCACGGCTCTGGATCGCGGAGGTCCGGAAGAAGATTACCGAGCGGCTGATGGCGCTGCTGCCGGGTGCCGCCGGCGCAGTCGCGGCCTCGCTGATCACGGGCGAGCAGGGGCCGATCCCGGCCGCCGACATGCAGGCGGTGCGCGACTCCGGGCTGGCGCACCTGCTGTCGATCTCAGGCCTGCACATGAGCCTCGTCGTCAGCCTCGTGTTCTTCGTCGTGCGCGGCGGACTCGCGCTCGTCGAACCGCTGGCGCTGCGCTGGCCGACCAAGAAGATCGCCGCCGTTGCGGCACTGGTCGTGGGCTTCCTCTACCTCCAGCTTTCCGGTGCCTCGCCGCCGACCCAGCGATCGTTCATCATGGTCGCGATCGTCCTGCTTGCGGTCCTTATCGACCGGCAGGCGATCTCCATGCGAACCATCGCCTGGGCCGCTGCCGCGGTGCTCCTGATCGCGCCCGAGAGCCTGGTCGGCGCCAGCTTCCAGATGTCGTTCGCCGCGGTCGTTGCCTTGATCGCGGTGTTCGAGTCCACCGGCGACAAGCTTGTGGCGATGCGGGCAGATTCAGGATTGATCCGACGCGCTTTCCTGCATCTCGCCGGACTCTCTCTCGCCTCGGTCGTCGCCACGGTCGCGACCGCGCCTTTCACGATCTTCCACTTCAACCGGCTCCCGCTCTACAGCCTCGTCGCCAACCTGCTGGCGATCCCGATCGCCGAGCTTTGGGTGATGCCGTGGGGGATGATCGCCCTGCTGCTCATGCCCTTCGGCTGGGCGGGGTGGGCGACCCTACCGATGGGATGGGGGATCGAGGGCATCCTCTGGGTCGCCAAATGGACGGCCTCGCTTCCGGGCGCGGTACTCGTGCTGCCGGAGATGCCAGTCGCCTCGCTGATCGCGATGGCTCTCGGCGGTCTCTGGCTCTGTATCTGGCAGACACGCATCCGCTGGTTCGGCACCGCGGGCATCGTTCTCGGTGTCCTCCTGGCCTTCACCGCGCGGCCCCCGGACTTCCTGATCTCGTCCGATGGCAAGCTGATCGGCGCGCGTGGAGAGGATGGAGACTTGGCGCTGTCACGGCGGCGCAGTGGTTTCGTGCCCGACACATGGATCCGCCGCCAGGGACAGGAGGCTGGAGCCGACTGGGGCGCCATCTGGCGTTGCGGGGAAGGCGGCTGCAGCCGCGCCTATGGACCGGTCGAGGTCGTTCTGGTCAAGACGCCGAACGAGCGGCGCATCGCCTGCGCGCGCGAAGGCATCGTCGTCGTCGCGACGATCCCCGCGCAGTACTGCCGCTCGCCCCGTCTGGTCGTCGACCTGCTGGATCTGCGGGCCGACGGCACGCATGCGCTCCGTTTCGACGGCAACGAGGTGCGCGTCGAGACGGTGCGCAGCGTACGCGGCTTGAGGCCCTGGGTTGCCGCGGCACCGGGCCGCGGCAACCGGGCGTCAGCACCTTAAGGCCGGTACGCCCGCTGCTGGCGCAGCAGTTGGTTCTCGCGCCGCAACCGATCGATCTCGGCCTGGCGGCTCTGCTGCTCCAGGCGCGAGGCCGCGGTCTGACGCCGGGTCTGGCCCAATCGGTTCTGCAGGCGAAGCTCGCGGTTCTCGCGCTCGAGCTGGGCCTGCTGACGCGAAAGCCTGTTGCTCAGGCTGGTATCCAGATCCTCGTCATCGTCGCGGCGGTTCTTCTTGCCGGTGTAGTCGGCCTCCTTGCCGTTCTTTCGCCGCCAGCCATGAGCCGGGGCCCAGGACGGCGGATCGGCGAAGGCCGCGGTCGGTCCCAACACGCTGCCGGCCAGCAGGGAGAGCATGCCGATGGCGAAGCTTCTGCGTTGCATGGACGAGATCCTTTCCACGGATGTCGTCGCTAAACACGGGCGCGGACAAAGAGTGCCGCGCGCACAAGAATCTCACCGCGCATGGCCGCCTAGAACCGGATTTCCCCCGACGGCGCGATGATCGCGAAGCTGCGCAGCACGGTGTTGTGGTGTGCGACGATGTCCGGGGCCTTCAGCACCGGAGAATCGAAGGTCGAATGCGCGTCGGCGGCGAGCACCACCTTGTACCCCAGCGTGAAGGCGGCGCGCGTCGTCGTGTCGACGCAGAACTCGGTCTGCATCCCGGCGACGACGACCCGGCCGATGCCGAGCGCGCGAAGCCGCGCATCGAGGCCCGTCGCGAGGAATGCATCGCACTGCTTCTTGACCACGATCTCCTCGCCGGGCTTCGGCGCGACACGCGCATGGACTGGAAATCCGGAGCCGTCGCGCGCGAGCAGGTCTCCCGGGCCGCCATCGTGTTGGATGGTGATCACAGGAATCCCCTCGGCGCGGGCGCGATCCTGCATGTCGCGGATGCGCTCGAGCATCTCTTCGCCCAGATAGGGTTTGAGCGGCTCGCGGAACATGCCCTGCTGGACGTCGATGACGAGAAGCGCGGTCGACATGAAGTGTCCTCCGGGCGCGCCGCGCCCGCTGCCGCTCGCCGGGACTGGCTCGATTGCGCCTAGTAGCGGCGCATCAGGGCGATGAGCTTGCCCTGCACCTTGACCCGGTCGGGTCCGAAGATGCGGGTCTCGTAGGCCTTGTTGGCCGGCTCGAGCGCGATCGAGGCGCCTTTGCGGCGGAGCCGCTTCAGCGTCACCTCATTGTCGTCGACCAGGGCCACGACGATCGCGCCGTTCTCGGCGTTCTCGCTTCGGTGAATGACGACAGTGTCGCCGTCCTGGATGCCGGCGTCGATCATCGAGTCACCGGCGACGGTCAACGCATAGTGCTCGCCGTTGCCGAGCATGCTGGCGGGCACGTCTACGAAGCTGGAAGAGTCGCGGAGAGCTTCGATCGCGGTACCCGCGGCGATCTTGCCGTAGAGCGGCAGCGAGATGTTGGCGACCTCGGGCTTGCTCTCTGTACCGGCGAGGCTCGCGCCGAAATTGCCGGCGATGACGTTGGGGGCGAAGCCGCGTTGAGGAGCGGCGGGCCGCTGGTCTGGGCGAGAGGCCTGCTCGGGCAGGCGGGTCACTTCGAGCGCGCGGGCGCGATGGGCGAGGCGCTTGATGAAGCCGCGTTCCTCAAGCCCGGTGATGAGGCGGTGGATGCCGGACTTGGACTTGAGGCCGAGCGCTTCCTTCATCTCTTCGAACGAGGGAGAAACTCCGCTCTCCGACAGCCGCCGGTTGATGAAGGTCAACAGCTCGAACTGCTTCTTCGTCAGCATTTAGTGTCCCCCGAGTCCCGACCACAATATCTAGAACAAAGCCGCAACGTTCACGCATGTTCTAGTTTGGTTCACGGGGTGTGTCAAGCATCGCCGCTTCTAGATCGCGGGAACCGCCGAGGCGAAGGGCAGGACTCGCACGGAATCGCCGGCTTTCCTCGCCGGATCCTTGGGCGGGCGGACGATAAGACCGTCCGATTTGGAAAGCAGGGACATCATCGAGGAATCCTGCTTCGGGAAAGGCGTCGCCGTCGGCATTCCGCTGTCCGGCGAGAGCGTCGCCCGGAGATAGTCCTGGCGATGATCGTTGGCGGCAAGATCGGCCCCGAGGCGCGCTTCGACGAGTGATGCGGTCTTCGCGTCGAGACCGGCCAGCGTCTCGATCGCGGGCTTGAGGAAGATCAGCGCGCAGACCAGAGTCGAGACCGGGTTGCCGGGCAGGCCCAACACCGGCAGGTCCCCGAGGCGCCCCCACATGAGCGGCTTTCCCGGGCGCATCGCGATCTTCCAGAAATCCACGGCAAGTCCGCGGGTCGCGAGCGCCTTCTGCACGAGGTCGTGGTCGCCGACCGAGGCGCCGCCGGTGGTCACGAGAAGGTCCGTGCCGCGCGCGCCTTCCACCTTGGCGATCGTGTCCTCGACCGTGTCCTTGGCGATGCCGAGCACGACCGGCTCCGCGCCGAGCGCCTGGACGACGGCGGCGAGCGCATAGCTGTTGGAGCTCACGATCTGGTTGGGGCCGACCGGATCGCCGGGACGCGCGATCTCGTCTCCGGTCGCCAGGATCGCGATGCGCGGACGCCGGCGCACGCGCAGCCACGGCACGTTCATCGCCGCGGTGAGACCGACGTCGCGCGCGGTCAGGCGATGACCGGCAGCCACGCCGACCTCGCCCGCCTTGAAGTCGAGCCCGGCGACGCGGATGTGCCGCCCGACCCGCGCCACCTCCTTCACCGTGACCGTGCCGCCCGATGCCTCGGTGTCCTCCTGGATCACGACCGCGTCGGCACCGTCGGGGACCGGCGCGCCGGTGAAGATGCGGACGGCTTCGCCGGCCTTGACCGTCCTGTCGTAGGCGGATCCCGCCGGAACGGCACCGGCGATCGTCAGCGTCACCGGCACGGTCGCTGCGTCGGCCGCGCGCACGGCGTAGCCGTCCATCGCCGAGACCGGCCAGGGCGGCTGGGTGAGCCGCGCCCGCACGTCCTCGGCAAGCACGCGGCCCTGTGCCTCGAGCAGCGGGACCTCCTCGATGCCGACGGGCTTGAGTTCCGCCAGGATGCGACCGCGCGCCTCGTCGACCGGGATCATGCCTGGGTGAACTCTCCGGACTTGCCGCCGCTCTTCCTGAGCAGGCGGACCTCGCCGATCCGCAT
>CAZZLX010000306.1:0-5260 GCA_964655235.1 uncultured Rhizobium sp. | reverse complement strand
GGCCGGAGCGCCCGATCTATCTCGACTACCAGGCGACGACGCCGACCGATCCGCGCGTGGTCGAGGCGATGATCCCCTATTTCACGACGAAGTTCGGCAATCCGCATTCGCGCAGCCACGTCTATGGCTGGGAGGCCGAGGAAGGCGTCGAGAAGGCGCGCGCCCAGGTCGCCCACATCATCGGCGCCGACGAGCGCGAGGTGATCTTCACCTCCGGCGCCACGGAATCGAACAACCTCGCGATCAAGGGCGTCGCGCATTTCTACAAGGACAAGAAGAACCACCTCGTCACGCTCGTGACCGAGCACAAATGCGTGCTCGACTCGATGCGCCATCTCGAGGAAGAGGGCTTCAAGGTCACCTATCTGCCGGTCAAGCAGGACGGCCTCGTCGACATGGCCGAGCTCGAGGCCGCGATCACCGACAAGACGGTGATGGTCTCGATCATGGCGGTGAACAACGAGATCGGCGTCATCCAGCCGCTCGCCGAGATCGGCAAGCTGTGCCGCAAGAAGGGCGTGTTCTTCCACACCGACTGCGCCCAGGCGGTCGGCAAGATTCCGCTCGACGTCGAGGCGATGAACATCGACCTGATGAGCATCTCCGGCCACAAGATCTACGGGCCCAAGGGCATCGGCGCGCTCTACGTGCGGCGCAAGCCCCGCGTGCGCCTGCAGGCGCTGATCACCGGCGGCGGCCAGGAGCGCGGCATGCGCTCGGGCACCCTTCCGACGCCGCTCTGCGTCGGCCTCGGCGAGGCCTGCGCCATCGCCGAGCGAGAGATGCCGGAAGAGTCGAAGCGGCTGACCAGGCTCCGCGACCGCTTCCTCACTCAGATCCGCGAGAAGCTGCCGGAGGTGTTCCTCAACGGCAGCCTCGAGAACCGCATCCCGGGCAACCTCAACATCAGCTTCGCCTATGTCGAGGGCGAGTCCCTGATCCTCGGGATCAAGGATCTGTCGGTCTCGTCGGGCTCGGCCTGCACCTCCGCCTCGCTGGAGCCCTCGTACGTGCTCCGCGCCCTCGGCGTCGAGGAGGAGATGGCGCATACCTCGCTCCGCATCGGCTTCGGCCGGTTCACCACGGAGGAGGAAGTCGACTACGCGGTCAAGGACATCGTCGAGCACGTGTCCAAGCTGCGCGAGATGAGCCCGCTCTGGGAAATGCACCAGGACGGCATAGATCTCAAGAGCATCAAGTGGGCGGCCCACTGAAGCCGATCCACGAAGGAGAGTGACATGGCGTATTCGGAAAAGGTCATCGACCACTACAACAACCCGCGCAACGTCGGCTCGCTCGACAAGGGCGCGGAGGACGTCGGCACCGGCCTCGTCGGCGCGCCCGCCTGCGGCGACGTGATGAAGCTGCAGATCCGGGTCTCGGCCGACGGCATCATCCAGGATGCCAAATTCAAGACCTTCGGCTGCGGATCGGCGATCGCGTCGTCGTCGCTGGCGACCGAATGGATCAAGGGCAAGTCGCTGAACGAGGCCGAGGCGATCAAGAACACCGAGATCGCGCAGCACCTGGCGCTGCCGCCGGTGAAGATCCACTGCTCGGTCCTCGCCGAGGACGCGATCAAGGCGGCGATCGCCGACTATCGCGCCAAGGCCGGCACGAAGTCGGAGTAGGTAGAGAGACGATGTCCGAGACCGGCACCACCGCCGCGCCCGAGACTCCGGCCGCCCCGCCGCCGGCCGCGCCCAAGCCGCGCATGAAGCGTCAGGCGATGACGCTGACCGATGCGGCGGCCGCGCGCGTGAAGGCGCTGCTCGACAAGCGCGGCAAGCCGTCGGCGGGAATCCGCATCGGTGTCCGCACCAAGGGCTGCTCGGGCCTCTCCTACACGCTCGAATACGCCGACGAGCGCGGCAAGTTCGACGAGGTGGTCGAGGACAAGGGCGTCGTCATCCTGATCGATCCCAAGGCGACGATGTTCATCCTCGGCACCGAGATGGACTACGTAGAAGAAAAGATGGAAACCGGCTTCAAGTTCACCAATCCGAACGAGAAGGGGCGGTGCGGCTGCGGGGAGTCCTTCCACGTTTGACCGCGTCGAATGCCTGCTGGTCCTGCGGAAAGCCGGTTCCCGCGGGCGAGCCGTTCTGTCCGGCCTGCAAGTCGGTGCAGCCGCCGGGACAGACGGACCACTTCTCTAGGCTCGGCGTCGAGCGGACCTACGACCTCGACCCGAAGCTGGTCGAGAAGCGCTATTTCGAGCTTCAGCGCCGCCTGCACCCGGATCGCTTCGTAACGAAGACGCCGAAGGAGCGACAGCTCTCCCAGGCCCAGGCGACGTCGCTGAACGAGGCTTACGAAACCCTGATGGACCCGCTCCGCCGCGCGGTCTATCTGTTGCGCCTTTCCGGGATCGAGGTCGGCGGCGAAGGCAAGACCGTCGCCGATCCCGCCCTTCTGATGGAGGCGATGGAGATGCGCGAAGCCCTGGCCGAGGCCCGCACCTCGTCCGAGGTCGACCAGGTGGTCGCCCGCGCCCGCGCCGATGCCGAGACGGTCCGCGCCGCGCTCTCCACGCACTTCGCTTCGGATGATCTCGAGACCGCCCGCACCGAGACGCTGCGCCTCACCTACCTCGACAAGCTGATCGAGGACGCCCGCGCGCGGCGGCTGAACGTGGCATGACCCTCCTCCAGCTCCACGAGCCCGGCGAGACGCCGCTGCCACATGAGAGCGAGCAGGAGCTCGCGGTCGGCATCGATCTGGGAACGACCAACTCCGTCGTCGCGATCTCGTCGCAGGGGAAGCCCGAGGTGCTGCGCGATGCGGACGGCAACGGCCTGGTGCCGTCGGTCGTGGCCTACACGAGCGACGGCCCGGTTGTCGGCGCCGCCGCCCAGGCGCGGATCGTCGATGCGCCGGAGGCCGTCGTCTCCTCGGTCAAGCGGCTGATGGGCCGCGGCTCGTCGGACGTGAAGGCGCTAGCCGGCACGCTGCCCTACGCGCTCGACACCGCCGAGGGCGGCATGGTGCGGCTCAGGATCGGCGACCGGCGCCTGACGCCGGTCGAGGTCTCGGCCGAGATCCTGCGCGCGGTGAAGGCGCAGGCCGAGCAGCATCTCGGCCGCGACGTGACGCGCGCCGTCGTCACCGTACCCGCCTACTTCGACGATGCGGCCAGGCTCGCGACCAAGGACGCGGCGAAGCTCGCCGGTCTCGAGGTATTGCGTCTCGTCAACGAACCGACCGCCGCGGCGCTGGCCTACGGCCTCGACAAGCAGGCCGAGGGCATCTACGCCGTCTACGACCTCGGCGGCGGCACCTTCGACATCTCGATCCTGAGGCTCGAGAAGGGCGTGTTCCAGGTGCTGGCGACCGGCGGCGACGCCGCGCTCGGCGGCGACGATTTCGACCATGCGATCGCCGAGCACTGGCTCGCCGACCGAAAGTCGGAGCTGGGTTCCGAGCCGATCACGCCGGGCGAGGCCAAGCAGACCCTTAAGAGCGCGCGCGCCGCCAAGGAAGCGCTGACATCGCGCGAGGCCGGCGACTTCCCGGTCATGCTGCGCGGCAAGACCACGCTCCATCGCCTCACGCGGCCGAAGCTCGACGAGCTGATCCGGCCGTGGATCGAGAAGACGATCGCGATCTGCCGCCACGTCGTCTCCGATGCGCGCCTCGACCTCTCCGAGATCCAGGGCGTCGTGCTGGTCGGCGGCTCGACCCGCGTGCCGCAGGTGCGCAAGGCGGTCGAGGATCTCTTCGGCAAGCCGCCGCTCTCCGACATCGACCCCGACGAGGTGGTGGCGCTCGGCGCGGCGCTCCAGGCTGAGGCATTGACCAGCGGCTCCGACACACTGCTGCTCGACGTGCTGCCGCTCTCGCTCGGTCTCGAGACCATGGGCGGCCTGACCGAGAAGGTCATCGACCGCAACACGCCGATCCCGGTCGCCAAGGCGCAGGAGTTCACGACCTACCAGGACGGCCAGTCGGCGATGCTGATCCATGTCGTCCAGGGCGAGCGCGAGACCGTGGCCGAGTGCCGGTCGCTCGCCCGCTTCGTGCTGGCCGGCATCCCGCCGATGGTCGCAGGCGCCGCCCGCATCCGCGTCACCTTCCAGGTCGATGCCGACGGCCTTCTGACCGTCTCGGCCGAGGAGCGGACGTCGGGCGTGCAGCAGCGGGTCGAGGTGAAGCCTTCCTACGGGCTCTCCGAGGACGAGATGGCGCGGATGCTGGAGGAGAGCCTGGAGCACGGCCGCGCCGACATGGAGCGGCGCCTGCTGATCGAGAACCAGGTCGAGGGGCGCCGGGTGCTGCTGGCGCTGGAGACCGCGCTCAAGACCGATTCCGCCCTGCTGGACGCGGGCGAGGCCGACCGTATAGAAGGAGCGCGCCAGAAGCTGGCCGCGGCGGTCGAAGGCGACGACCGCGACCGGATCAAGGCGGCGGTCGAAGCGCTCGAAGAGGTCGCCCGGCCGTTCGCCGAGCGGCGCATGGATCGCGCCATCAGGGCCGGCCTCGCCGGCCATTCGATCGACGAGTTCAAGGGCGATCCGGGCGGCTGCCTGGCGCCCGATCCCGAAGAGAAGACTTGAGACATCCGGAGTAGCGTGGCGATGCCGAAGATGACGTTCATCAATCCAGACGGGACCCGCAAGGAAGTCGACGCGCCGGTCGGGCTCTCGGTGCTGGAGATCGCGCACCGGAACGGGATCGACCTCGAAGGCGCCTGCGAAGGCTCGCTCGCCTGCTCGACCTGCCACGTCATCGTCGACGCGGAAGACTACGACCGCCTCAAGGAAGCGACCGAGGACGAGGAGGACATGCTCGACCTCGCCTTCGGCCTGACACACACCTCGCGCCTCGGCTGCCAGATCATCATCACCGAGGAGCTGGACGGGCTCACGGTGACGCTGCCGTCCGCGACCCGCAACATGATGGTCGACAAGTAGCCATGGCGAAGTCGCTGCGCTGGACCGACTCGCACGAGATCGCGATCGAGCTCGAGGACGCGCACCCCGACGTCGACATCATGTCGATCCGCTTCACCGACCTGCACCGCTGGGTGATGGAGCTTCCGACCTTCAAGGACGACCCGAACCGTTCGGGCGAGAAGATCCTGGAAGCGATCCAGATGGCCTGGCTGGAAGAGCGCGGCTAGCCGTGTCCGATCCGCTTCGCCTCGGCGGGCGGCCGTCGGACCACCTGGTCGCCGTCGCCATGTCGGGCGGCGTCGACTCCTCGGCCGTCGCCGGCATGCTGGTCGAAGCGGGATATCGCGTCGCCGGTTTCACGCTTC
>CAZZLX010000305.1:0-5269 GCA_964655235.1 uncultured Rhizobium sp. | reverse complement strand
ATCCGCGCGCGGCACATAGGCCGCGTTTTTCTCCCACGCCGCCTGGGCGCCGGTCTTCCACTCGGAGGGAATGAACTTGAACGGTCCCGAGCCGATCGAGGTGGTCAGCGGCTTCATCGGATCGGTCTCGGCATCCGCCTTCCTGAGGATCGCCGCCATGCCCGATCCGGTCCAGGCGAGCACGCTCTCGGTGAAGGGGAAGGGCGTCTTGAACACGATCTTGAAGCCGTCGTCGCCGTCGGCGTCGAAGGACGCCATCGCCGCCTCCATGCGCCGCCCAAGGGCGTCGCGCTTCATGAAGCGGCGGATCGAGGGGATGACGTCGGCGCTGGTGACCTTGGTGCCGTCGTGGAAGGCGAGCCCGGACCTCAGCTTGAAGGCGTAGGTCAGCCCGTCGGGCGAGACGGTATAGCTGTCGACCATCTGCGGCTTCGGCTGCATGCCGATGTCGAAGGAGAACAGCGTGTCGTAGACCATCATGCCGTACTGGGCGGTGACCAGCGCGGTGTTGGTCTGGGCGTCGAGCGAGGTCAGGTCCGCGGCCGGCGTGTAGCGCAGGACCTTGGGCTGCGCCTGCGCCGAGGCCGCGGCGAGCAGAACCATCGCGACGGCGGTTGCGAGAACCCGCATGTCATCCTCCCCGGGGGTGTTTCCGTTCGGAAATGCTAACCCGGAGAGGTTTCGGCTCCAAGCGGCGCCGGGATCACGCTGCCTTGATCTTCCTGAACTTGTGGAGAGACCGGAGGTTGTCGGGCCGCGGCTTGTCCGGATAGAAGGTCGGCCAGTTGGTCCAGGAGACTTCCCCGACATAGAGGTCGCCCCTCGAGTCGACGGCGATACCGTGCGGCGCCTGGAACTCGGTCGGCCCGAGGCCAGGGCCCTTGTTCGAGCCGAGACGCGCGAGCCGCTTGCCGGTGTGGTCGGTGATCGCGATGCGCGGCCCGATGTTCGGCATGTTGCGGTTGACCGCGAGGCCGGGACCCAGCTCGCCGACATAGCAGACGCGCTGCTTTCCCGCCGGCATGCAGAGCGCGCAGGGGCGGTGGATGTTGTTCCACTGGCCCTGGTAGCGGCCCTCGCCGTCGAACACCTGGACGCGATGGTTCTCGCGATCGGCGACGTAGACCAGGCCGTCGGCGTCGCAGGTGATGTTGTGCACGATGTTGAACTCGCCGGGGTCGGTGCCGGGCGCTCCCCACGACTTGATGTGCTTGCCGTCCGGCGAGAACTTGTGGACGGAGGAGTTGCCATAGCCGTCGGCGACGAAGATCTCGCCTTTCGGCGAGAGAGCCGTGTGCGTGCAGCGATGGAAAGGCTCGCCGCTCATGTAGGCGGCCGGCTTGCCGGGGATGCCCAGCGTCAGCAGCACCTTGCCGTCCAGGGTGCATTGCCGGACGGTGTGGTCGGCGTCGTCGGTCAGCCACAAGGTCTCGTCCGGTCCCACATGCACGCCGTGCGCGCGCGGGAAGATCCCTTCGCCCCAACTCTTGATGAAGTTGCCGTCGCGGTCGAACACGATCATCGGGTGCTCGCCGCGATTGAAGACGTAGACGTTGTCCTTCGAATCGCAGCCGATGCCGCCGATCTCCTTGAACGACCATCCTTCGGGGAGCTTTGCCCAGTTCTCGACCACCTCGTAGGTCCACTCGCCTTCGCCGACCGTGATCGTCATCGCCGTTTCCTCCCTCAAGGTCACCGAATCATAACCGGTCCTGGGCGCGAGTGAATGGTCAGATGAACGCATCTTTCGTTGACAGATAAGTTGATATCAACATTATTCGCGTCGATGAAAATGACGAGGAGGCGTCCGATGGCTTATGCAGACGGGTTCGTGATCGCCGTGCCGAAGAAGAAGATCGCGGCGTACAAGGCTGTCGCAAGGAGGGCGGGCAAGGTCTGGCGCGACCACGGCGCGCTCGACTACAAGGAATGCGTCGGCGAGGACCTGAAGTCGAAGTTCGGGGTGTCCTTCCCGAAACTCGCCAAGACCAAGGCCACGGAGACCGTGGTCTTCTCGTGGATCCTCCACAAGAACCGCAAGCACCGCGACGCGGTCAACGCCAAGGTCATGGCCGATCCGCGCATGGCGAAGATGATGAAGGAACCGATGCCCTTCGACATGAAGCGCTTTAGCTACGGCGGGTTCGAGGTGATCGTCGATGCATGACGCGCCGGCGCTTGACGATTGAGTTGATATCAACATAATCAGGCGATGGCGAAGGATGACGACTTGCCATTCTGGCTGGCGCCCAAGGTGCGGGATGCCTGTCTGTGCCTGCACGTGCAGCGGGCGGCGCGAGCGATGGCGCGCCGGTTCGACGACGCGTTCCGGCCGCTCGGCCTCACCAACGGACAGTTCTCCTTGCTGATGTCGCTGAACGGGCCGGTCCCGCCCAGCATCGGCGCGGTGTCGGAGGTGCTGGCCATGGACCGCACGACGGTGACGGCGAACCTGAAGCCGCTGGAGCGTCGGGCGCTGGTCAAGGTCGTGCCCGACGAGAAGGACCGGCGGAGCCGGCTGATGGTGCTGACCCCGGCCGGTCGCCGGCTCCTTGCGAAGGCGATGCCGGTATGGCGGAAGACCCACGCGGCGGCCGAGAAGCTGGTTGCCGATGCGGACCGGACGCGCGCCGACCTCATCGCGCTTTCCTGAAGGCGACCCCGTCCCCAAGTATTCGGAGATCGATCATGTGGAAGGCCGTTCTCGTCGGCATCGCTGCCGTCGTCGCCATGCTGGCCGTGGTGATCGCGACCCGGCCGTCGCAGTTCCAGGTCGCGCGCACGACCACGATCGCCGCGCCCGCGCGGGTCGTTTTCGGCCTGGTCAACGACTTCAGGAAGTGGGGTCAGTGGTCGCCCTACGAGAAGCTCGATCCGGCGATGAAGAAGATCTACGAGGGGCAGCCGGCCGGTGCCGGCGCGATCTATACCTGGGTCGGCAACGCGCAGGCGGGCGAAGGCAGGGCGACGATCGTCGACAGCAAGCCGGGCGAGATGATCCGGATTCGCCTCGATTTCGAGAAGCCGTTCCCGGGCACGGCCTACGCGACGTTCACCTTCAGGCCGGACGGCGAGAAGACCCAGGTTACCTGGGCGCTCAACGGCGAGAACAACTTCGTCTCCAAGGCGGTCCACATGGTCCTCGACATGGACAAGATGGTCGGCGGCCAGTTCGAGGAAGGCTTCGCCGATCTCAACCGGGCCGCTGGAGCCGCGACGAAGTCCTAGAAGAAATCGGCGCGACCTGTCGATTCCGGCGGGTCACGTTCGACGCAGGGGGAAAGGGGCGCTTTTCGCCCCCCGTTCAACCCGAGCCCAGACGAGGAAACGCGATGAAAGTCGAACCCTACCTGTTCTTCAACGGCCGCTGCGACGAGGCGATCGAGTTCTACAAGAAGGCCGTCGGCGCCAAGGTCGAGATGCTGATGCGCTTCGGCGAGAACCCCGACAAGGGCAAGCCTACTCCCGAAGGCTGCGGCCCGATGCCCGACGACAACAAGGTGATGCATTCGAGCCTTCGGGTCGGCGACGGCATCATCATGATCTCCGACGGCATGGGCGGCGGCGGACTCGAGTTCAAGGGCATCTCGCTGACCCTCCCGGTCGCCTCGGAAGCAGAGTGCACCAAGCTCTTCAACAACCTGGCGGCTGGCGGCCAGGTCCAGATGCCGCTGGCCAAGACCTTCTTCTCGCCGCTGTTCGGCTGCGTCGCCGACAAGTTCGGCGTCTCCTGGATGGTCATCGTCGACACCCAGAAAAAAAACTGATCGGCGGTGTCGATCCCGGACGGGGCCGTTCGACGCTAGGATAGAGAGCAGGGAAACGGCCCGGCTCCGAAAGACCAGGAGAGACGTCCATGCGGTTCATGATGCTGATGATTCCCGGCGGCTACGAGAAAGCCGGGGCCGATGTCCGCCCCGATCCGAAGGCGGTCGAGGCGATGATGAAGTACAACGAGGAGCTTCAGAAGGCCGGTGTGCTGCTGGCGCTCGACGGGCTCCATCCGCCGGCGACCGGCGTGCGCGTCACCTACAAGGGCGGCAAGCCCAAGGTGACCGACGGGCCGTTCGCCGAGGCCAAGGAAGTCCTCGGCGGCTACTGGATGATCCAGGTCAAGTCGCGCGAGGAAGCGATCGAGTGGGCCAAGCGGATCCCCGGCAGCGAGAACGAGACGGTCGAAGTCCGCCAGGTCTTCGAGATGAGCGACTTCTCGCAGGAGGTCCAGAAGGTCGTCGACGACTCGACGCTCAAGGACTTCGTCAACAAGAAGTAGCCTTGCGCATCCCTCTCCCGTCTGCTCCGCAGCCGGGAGAGGGGATACGAAGTCACCGCTCCTCCAGGATCCGCAGGATCTGCACCGACGCCGGCAGCTCGATCAGCAGCTCGGCGTCGCGGGGCAGGTGATGAGCCTTTGCCGGATCCTCGCCCGAGCCGCCGGCCATCGCTTCGATGCTCGCCCAGTACGAGACCGTCACGAACTCGGTCTCGTCCGCGCGATCCTCGCGCATCATCTCGACCCGAAGCGCGCCTCTCTTCTTCAGCGGCTCGACACCGACCGTGAGCCAGTAGCGTTCGTACTCGTCGGCGCGCTCGCGCGTGGTGCGGCCGCGCCAGATGCGGGCGAACCTGGGATTGCTCATTAAGGGGCTCCTCCTATCTCCTCTCCCCCCGCCGGGAGGGGAAGGTTAGGGTGGGGCTGCAGGCGGTCTTCGCTCCCGTAACACCGAAGCACGATGCCCGGGTCCCCCCACATCAATCGAACCATCGAGGCGGTCTGGCGGATCGAGTCGGCCCGGCTGATCGGGGGGCTGACCCGGATCGTGCGCGACGTCGGCACGGCCGAGGAGCTGGCTCAGGACGCGCTTGTCGCCGCACTCCAGCAATGGCCAGTCGACGGCGTGCCGGCGAATCCGGGTGCCTGGCTGATGGCAGCGGCGAGACATCGCGCGATCGACCTGCTTCGCCGCCGGGCCTTGCACGAGCGGAAGGAAGGCGAGCTCACGCGCGAGATCGAGGCGCAGCTCGAGGACGCGGCGCCCGACCTCGACGCCAAGCTCGACGATCCGGTCGGCGACGACCTGCTGCGGCTCATGTTCATCGCGTGCCATCCGTTGCTCTCGACCGAGGCGCGAGCGGCGCTGACGCTTCGGCTTCTCGGCGGGCTCACGACCGACGAGATCGCACGCGCCTTCCTGGCGCCGGAGCCGACGATCGCGCAACGGATCGGACGTGCGAAGAAGGCGCTGGCCGACGCCAAGGTGCCATACGA
>CAZZLX010000304.1:0-5280 GCA_964655235.1 uncultured Rhizobium sp. | reverse complement strand
CAGCTGGGAGAGCGTCGCGTTCGCAATGCGAAGGTCGGGAGTTCGATCCTCCTCGGCTCCACCAAAAGTTCCGAAAGGCTCGATCCGATGGATCGGGCCTTTCGCTTTTCAGAGGGACTCGCCGGGAGCATCGCTCACGGCTGCACGGGCGTAGGCATCGGCAGCGGCTTGCCGAGATCGGCGAGAACCTTCCGCAAGCGATCCGGATAGTCGCTGATCAGCCCGTCGACGCCCATCTCGATCAGCCGCTTCATGCTCGGCTCGTCGTTGACCGTCCAGGGCACCACCGAGAGACCCAGCTCCTTGGCCTTCTTGAAGGAGGCGTCGTCGAGGTCCTGGAAGAATGGTGACCATATCTTGCCGCCGGCCGCGTGCACGGTCGCTGGCACCGATCCGCCATGATCGTCGACGTCGAACCCCGCGAGCCAAGGCGAGGCGCCGGGCTTGCCCGCCTGCACATTGTCGCCGCCGCCACGCGCGATCGTCAGGTAGACGGTGGCTATCTCCGGCGCCTCCTTCTGAACGACCTGAAGCGTTCTCCAATCGAAGGACTGGATCGTCGTCCGCGACGCAACCCCTACCTTCCGGATCTCGGCGATCAGCGCCCGGGCGAACGGTTCCGGCGCCAGCGTCTCGCTCGCGGCATTCGGCGCCAGCTTGGTCTCTATATTGAAGCGGACGACCGAGTTCCCCGCCTTGGTCGCGAGCGCGAAGACGTCGGCAACGCGTGGATACCGCGTTCCGTCGACCGGCGTCTGGTCGGGAAATCCCTGGGCATAGCGCGTGCCCGGCTTCATGCGGCCAACGTCGTAGCGCTGCAGTTCGGCAAAGGTCAGATCCAGGATGTTGTGTGCGTGCCCGGCGAACCAGGTGCCGTCGGGGCCGCGCACGATGTCCGGGTTGAGCCCGCGGTCGTGGGCGACGATCACGACGCCATCCTTGGTGACGCCGGCATCGAACTCGAGCGTCGTGACGCCGAGCGACAACGCACGGGCAAAGGCCGGCAGCGTGTTCTCCGGCATCAGTCCGCGGGCACCGCGGTGCCCCTGAAGGTCGAAAGCTTCGACCGTCACCGGCGCCAGCAGCGCAGCTGCGAGAAGAACAGTCCGCATCGTCATGCCGGCGGCGGCGTCAGCCGCGCTTGTTCGGGTTGCCCCACATCCACCTCCTGAATGCGTTCGCCGCGACCTTTGACCTTGTCGGTCGAGATCCGGACCTGCCGGACGTCTTCAACGGCCTGCTCGAAATGCCTCTGCAGCTTGCCGACGCGATCGTCGAGCCTCTCGACGTCCTGCAGCAGCTTGCCGACCTCTCCCTGGATCAGATGAGCCTGCTCGCGCATGCGGACGTCGCGAAGCACCGCGCGCACGGTGTTGAGGGTCGCCATCAATGTCGTCGGCGACACGATCCAGACCCGCTCGGCGTAGGACTGCTGCACCACCTCGGGCAGGTTGGCGTGAAGCTCGGCATAGACGGCCTCGCTGGGCAGGAACATCAATGCCGACTCCGCCGTCTCGCCGGCGACGATGTACTTCTCGCGGATCGCGCGCACGTGGATCATCACGTCGGAGGCCAGCTGCTTTCGCGCCAGGGTCCGCTGCACGTCGTCGGTCGCGGCGACCAGCGCGCGAAAGGCCTCGAGCGGGAACTTGGCATCGATCGCGATGGAGCCCGGCGGGTTCGGCAGGCGGAGCAGGCAGTCGACGCGCTTGCCGCCGATCTGGCACTGGAACTCGAAGGCGTCCGGCGGCAGCGCCGCCTTCACCAGGTTCTCGAGCTGGACCTCGCCGAAGGCACCGCGCGCCTGCTTGTTGGCGAGGATGTCCTGGAGCGCCACCACCTGGGTCGAGAGCTGCGACATGTTCGCCTGGGCGGCATCGATTACCGCGAGACGCTCGCGAAGCTCGGTCAGGGTCCTGGTGGTGTCGGCTGCATTCTTGTTGAGGCTCTCTCCGACCACGCCGCCGAGCCGCGCCATGCGCTCGTCCAGCGCCTTCGCCATTGCCCTTTCCTGCGCCTGGAGCTGCTCGGAAAGCTGCGACTGCACGGCTGCCTGGGAGGTCGCCATCTGGTCGAGGCGGCCGGCCAGCGCCGCCATCGCCTGCACTTCCTCACGCCCCCGCTGCTGGCGGAAAAAGAGGACGGCGGCGACGAAGAGGGCGGCGGCGAAGCCGATCCAGGGCAGAACGTCGAGCATGGGCAAAGTCCTAGCATGAGTCGGGGCGATGGAAGTGGGCCGCCTCCACGCTTGACGGATGCGGAGAGGCCACTTACCTAGCCAAGGCCATGGCCCTACGTGAGATTCTCGTCGCCCCCGATCCGCGCCTCAAGGTGAAGGCGCGCGCCGTGGAGCGTATCGATACCGCCGTCCAGAGGCTGATGGACGACATGCTGGAGACGATGTACGGCGCGAACGGCATCGGTCTCGCCGCCCCCCAGATCGGCAGCGACCTCCGGATCGTCGTCTGCGACGTGGCGCGTCGCGACGAGGACGCCCGCCCGATGCTGCTGGCCAACCCGGAGATCGTCTGGACGTCGGAAAAGCTGGAGTTGCGCGAGGAAGGCTGTCTTTCCGTTCCCGAGCACTACGCCGAGGTCGAGCGCCCGTCCGAGGTCAAGGTCCGCTACCTCGACCGGGAGGGCAAGGAACAGGAGATCCATGCGACCGGGCTTCTCTCGGTCTGCCTGCAGCACGAGATCGAGCATCTCGACGGCACGCTGTTCATCGACCACCTGTCCCGGATGAAGCGCGACATCATCCTGCGGAAGCTTAAGAAGACCCAGCGCCTGGCGGAACCGGCCTGAGGCCATGACCCGGCTCAGGCTGGCGATGATGGGCACGCCCGACTTCGCCGTGCCGACGCTGGACGCGCTGGTCAACGACGGCCATGAGATCGCCTGCGTCTACACCCAGCCGGCACGCGCCGCGGGCCGCGGGCAGAAGCCTCGCCCGTCGCCGATGGAAGCCTGGGCGCGCGATCATTCCCTGGACGTCCGCACGCCCGTCAGCCTCAAGGATCCCGCCGAGCAGCAGGCCTTCCGTGACCTCGAACTCGATGCAGCAGTGGTTGCGGCCTACGGTCTGATCCTTCCGAGGGCCGTCCTGGAAGCACCGAGGCTCGGCTGCCTCAATGTCCACGCCTCGCTGCTGCCGCGCTGGCGTGGTGCCGCGCCTATCCAGCGCGCGATCATGGAAGGCGATGCCGAGACCGGCGTCACGATCATGCAGATGGATGTCGGACTCGATACCGGGCCGATGCTGATGACCGAGGACCTGCCGATCCTCCCCACCGACACCGGGCAGAGCCTGCACGACAAGCTGGCCGAGATCGGCGCCTGGCTGATCCTGCGCGCGCTCGACGGCGTCGCCGCCGGGACCCTCAAGGGCACGCCGCAGCCGGCCGAGGGCGTGACCTATGCGAAGAAGATCGAGCGGGACGAGGCGAAGATCGACTGGCGCCAGCCTGCCGATCGTCTGGAGCGGATGATCCGTGCGTTCAATGCCTGGCCCGGCGCCTTCTTCGAGCATGGCGGCGAACGTATCAAGGTCTGGGGTGCGGAGCTCGCGAGCGGCAGCGGCGCGCCCGGCCGTGTGCTCGACGATCGCCTGTCCGTCGCCACCGGCGACGGCGTGCTTCGCCTGACCCGGCTGCAGCGGGCCGGCGGCAAGGCGATGGACGCCGACGCCTTCCTTCGCGGCTATCCCATCGTCGCGGGCGCCGCTCTATCCTGACGGCGATGCCGCGCTATCGCCTGACCCTCGAATACGACGGTACCGGAACCGCCGGCTGGCAGCGCCAGGACAATGCCGTGTCGGTCCAGGGCCTGCTCGAAGCCGCGTTCGAGAGGTACTGCCAGGAGACGGTAACGCTGGTCGCCGCCGGCCGAACCGATGCCGGCGTGCATGCGCTGGCCCAGGTCGCCCATGTCGACCTCGAGCGTCCGCGCGAGCCGGATGAGATCCGCGATGCCGTCAATTTCCACTTGAAGCCGGCGCGGGTCGCCATTCTCGAGGCGAAAGAAGCACCGGCCGACTTTCACGCCCGGTTCTCTGCCACAGGGCGACGCTACCTCTATCGCATCGTCAACCGGCGGGCGCCGCTCGTGCTCGACCGCGACCGCGCCTGGGCCATCACGCGCCCGGTCGACGCCGAGGCGATGCACCGCGCGGCCCAGGTCCTTGTCGGCCAGCACGACTTCTCGAGCTTCCGCGACTCACAGTGCCAGGCGAAATCGCCGGTGAAGACGCTCGACCGGCTGGACGTCAGTCGTACCGGCGAGGAGATCTCGATCCGCGCCGAAGCACGCTCGTTCCTGCATCACCAGGTCCGCAACATGGTCGGCACGTTGAAGCTGGTCGGCGAAGGCAGGTGGACGGAAGCCGACATGGCGCAGGCGCTCGCCGCGCGCGACCGTTCGGCCGCCGGCCAGACCGCGCCGGCCGCCGGGCTCTACCTGACCGGGGTCAGCTATGGGTCGTGACAGCGATACGGTTTCGCTGAACGAGGCGCGCCGCATCGCGCTCGCCGCCCAGGGCTTCGCTGACCGACGGCCCTCGGCGCGCGCCGACAAGCGCCACATCGCCCGCGTGCTCGACCGCATCGCCCTGCTGCAGATCGACTCCGTCAATGTCCTGGTGCGCTCGCACTACCTGCCGCTGTTTTCGCGGCTCGGCGTCTATCCGATGGAGTACCTCGACCGACTCTGCTGGGGCCGGAAGCCGCGCGCGCTGTTCGAGTATTGGGGCCATGCCGCGTCGCTCCTGCCGGTGAAGCTGCACCCGCTGCTCCGCTGGCGCATGGATCGGGCGAAGCGCGGCGTCCGCATCTATGGCGCCATGGCGCGCTTCGGTGTCGAGAAGAAGAAGTACATCGAGCGCGTGCTGGCCCACGTCCGCGATCAGGGGCCGACCGCCGTCTCCGACCTGACCGAAGGTGCGAAGAACCAGGGTCAGTGGTGGGGCTGGGGCGACGGCAAGATGGCGCTTGAATGGCTGTTCTACGCCGGCCTGGTCACCACCTCCACCCGGCAGAGCTTCGAGCGCATCTACGACCTGTCCGAACGCGTGCTGCCGGCCGAGATCTTGAATCTTCCGACGCCGACCGACGCGGAGGCCCAGCGCGAGCTTCTGGAGATCGGCGCACGCGCGCACGGCATCGGCACGGCCTTCGACCTGCGCGACTATTTCCGCCTGCCGCCCGAGGACAGCAAGCTTCGCCTCGAGGAGCTGCTGGAGTCGGGCCGCATCCGGCCGGTCGTGCACCGCGTGCTGCCGGCCGC
>CAZZLX010000303.1:0-5283 GCA_964655235.1 uncultured Rhizobium sp. | reverse complement strand
GGCTCGGATCCGGTAAACAGGTCGCCGATCGCGGCCTTTGATCGCTTCATCGGCTAAATATAGGGAGGAGGCCGACAGCGCGCCCGCCGTGACATCGCCCCGCTCAACCTTTAGCTTCGCCGCCGGCGCCCGCTTGGCGGAACGGTAGACGCAACGGACTTAAAATCCGTAGGCCGAAAGGCCGTCCCGGTTCAAGTCCGGGAGCGGGCACCAGTAGT
Source organism: uncultured Rhizobium sp. (assembly GCA_964655235.1). GTDB lineage: Bacteria > Pseudomonadota > Alphaproteobacteria > SHVZ01 > SHVZ01 > SHVZ01. The sequence continues at coordinate 5,065 of CAZZLX010000303.1, read as the reverse complement.
AATTTCAATAGCTTATGACCTACGCGAGCGCCGTCCGTTCGAATGATCGGAATTCGTCATGGAAGCATCGTGGAAGCAGCGTGCGCAACGTCGTCCACGGGCAGTCTGACAAACGATCCGAACCATCTGAAATTCATTTTCCGGCAATGGAGCCAGGTTGTCACGACCGCAACTCTACCGGCCAACATCGCCGGCCGCATGGTCGCTGTTTCGGGGACGTTCGCAGGCTAGCGACAGCATAGCCGCCTCGGGCGCGAGCGCTCGAAGGAGATCGGGGCCGGGCTTGTGGTACCCAAGAAGCCCAACGGCGCTCAGCGACCGGGCAGGGGACCACGCTCGGCGACCGCATCTTGGACACGTTTAGCCGGGCTGGCATCAGGACGATCCCCTCGCGCAAACCACGAGTCCGCCAATTTCATCCAATTCCCTCGGGATCGCCGCTGCTAGCGTCAGGGCAATGGAGCAAGGACCATGGTCCCTAGGGAGACTCCAGTCCGTCCATACGGCGAAAATTCATTGGGGAGAGGACGATGAGGGCAAACGTTCGACGTTGGCTCATGGCGGTGACACTGCTGGTGCCAGCCATCACGCCCGGAACCAGCCGGGCGGCCGAGATCGCCATATCGCAGTACGCCGTGGCCCCCGGCAGCTTCCCCTGGGCCATCGCCCAGGCTAAGGGCTACTACAAGGAATTCGGCGTGGACGTCACCGGTATCCAGAGCGCGCCGGGCTCGGCCCCCGCCATGCGCATGCTGACCGGCGGCAACCTGCCTTTCGCCGAGGCTGGCATCACGGGCGTCATCGCGGCCATCAAGGCCGGCGCAGACCTGAAGGTCATCAGCGGCTCAACCAATACCTTCGCCGAGGTCACCTGGGCGACGATGCCCAATTCGAGCGTGAAGTCGATCAATGACCTGAAGGGCCGCAAGATCGGTTTCACGACGCCGAAATCGTCCACCAACATGATGGCCGTGCTGCTGCTGAAGAAGATCGGGCTGAAGCAGGATGAAGCTCAGCTCATCGCCGCGGGTGGCTTCGCTCAGCTCGTGACCGCCTTGGAGACGGGCGGCGTCGACGTCGCGCCGATGGTGGAGCCGGCCTTCTCGCTGACCGGCGGGAAGTACAGGGTGCTTGCCAAGGGCGCCGAGGTTTTCCCCGCGATGAGCAACGTGCTCGGCATCACGACGGCTAAGGCCGCCAAGGAACAGCCTGAGTTCCTGAAAGGCATCATTCTCGCCCGACGCAAGGCGGTCGAGTTCATGCTCGCCAACACGAAGGAGTCTTCACAGATCCTGGCTCCGATATACAAGATCGACGCTGCTGTCATCGAGAAGGTGATCATCGACATCCGCGACAACGGATCGGTCGGCGGAATCCCCTTCTGGGGCCCCGGTGACATCAACGTCGCCACCATCGAGACGACACTCGAAGGCGCACGCACGACCGGCGAGATCACCGAAGCCTTCGACGTGCGGACGATCATCGACGAGTCGTTCCTGCCGGCGGACCTCAAATCTAAGAAGTGATTGCCGAAGCGCGTTCCATCCTGGATGCCGCACCTCTCGAAGCTGTGCGAGCAGGTGCGGCAGGCCGAACATCCGTATCGGGAAGACCCTCGAGGACTTGAAGTGCGGACCGCGCTACCGGTCCTTGATGCTTTCTCGCAAATGATCTCGAGTCATATCGCCAACCTTGGGCGTCCCAAGCAGCGCCATCGCGCTTTCGATTTCGCTGCGCAGGATGTCGATCGCCCAATCGACGCCAACCTCTCCCGCCGCCGCCAGGCCCCACAGGAATGGCCGCCCGATCCCGCATGCCGTGGCTCCAAGCCCGATTGCCTTCAGGACGTGGGCGCCACGCCGGACACCGCCATCGAGGAAGACCTGGGCGCGGCGACGGACGACGGCCGCGACCCCAGGCAGAGCACGGATGGAGGCAACGGCGCCGTCGAGCTGCCGACCGCCGTGGTTCGACACGATAATGGCATCTACCCCGATCGCGATCGCTTTCTCGGCATCCTCGGGATGCAGAACACCCTTGATCGCGACAGGCCCCTTCCAGCGCTCACGCAAACGGCGGAACTCCTCCCAATCGGCGCTGGGGTCGAAGAGCGTCGCCACGTGCTGCGCAACATTCTGGAAGCCCGCCGACCGGCCGGATTCGAAGTTGCCGAACCGCGGCGGATTGCGGAGTGCGCCAAGAAGCCATGCCGGCCGGCTGCAAAGGTCGACAGCCGTGCGCAGGTTGATGCGGAGCGGCATGGTGAAGGCGTTCCGCAGATCCCGCTCGCGACGAGCAAGAAGCGGGAGATCGACCGTCAAGCACAGCACCCGGTACCCGCTGGCCTGCGCGCGACGCACAAGTTCATCCATCAGCACCTTGTCGCGCAACGGATAGAGCTGGAACCACAGATCGGTCTCAGGCGCTGCCCGGGCGACCTCCTCCAGCGAGGCTACGGAGTTCGTCGAGAGGCAGAATGGAATGCCGGCCTTGCCGGCAGCTCGCGCCGATATCACCTCGCCCTGCGGTCGGAAGAAGCCGGCCAGGCCTGTCGGCGCCAGGAAAAGGGGCAGCTTCGCCTCCACGCCAAGCAACGGCGTATGGAGGTCGCGCGCGCCGACATTGATACCGACGCGCGGAACGAAGCTCCAATCTCCCATCGCGTCTACATTCGCGCGAAGCGTGTCCTCATCTTCGGAGCCGCCGTCGATGAAATCGAACACGGCGCGAGGAATACGTCGGCGTGCAAGATCGCGCAGACTCGAAATGGATATGGGCCGTTGCATGTCCTGACTCGCGAGAACAGCTGGTTGGTACGGGTACGATACGGTCTATCGACAACAGGAAGCGAGAGCCGTCAGGCATGGAGTACAAAGCATGAGTGACGCGCTGCCGGATCGCGGCATGAGCATCGGCTTTGTGGGGCTCGGATCGATCGGCCTGCCGATCGCGCAACGGATCGCGAATGCCGGCTGGAACGTCGTCGGATACGACATCCGCCGGGTCGCCGCGGGCGAACGACTCGCCGTGGCCTCGTCACCGAAGGATGTCGGAGATCGGGCCGAGCTGGTGCTGTCTTGCCTCACCTCCGCGGAGATCCACCGGGAAGCGCTGTTTGGCCCTCAGGGGATAGCGCGGGGCCGACGCGTTCGCACCTATGTGCATCTCGGCACCAGCGGCGTGCCGTTCGTCCGTGAGCTGGCCGAGGGCCTCCAGGCGTCCGGCATCGCCATGCTCGATGCGCCGATATCTGGCGGCGTGCCGCGCGCGCGGGCCGGCACGCTGACCGTCATGGCCTCGGGTCCCGGCAGCGCCTTCAGGCTCGCCCAGCCCGTGATGGCAACCTACGCCAGCAAGATCTCCCATCTGAGCGAGGCCGTCGGAGCCGGGCAGCTGATGAAGATCGTGAACAATGCCATGTCGCTGACCAATCTCGCGATTGCAGCGGAGGCGTTCGTCCTCGGTGCCAAGGCCGGTCTCGACGCCGAGGAGATGGTGGAGATCGTCAACGCCAGCAGCGGCCACAACAGCGCGACGATGTCGAAGGTGCCAGCCTTCGTGCTGACCCGGACCTTCGACTTCGGTGGTGCCATGGAGATAGGCATTAAGGACCTGAAGGTCTACCTGCAAGAAGGCAAGAACCTTGGCGTCTCTACCGACCTCGGCGAATGCGTTCTCGGCATGTTTGAGCGCGCCGCGGCGGCAGGATCCGACAGGGACGACGTGACGCGGCTCTTTTGCCACCTCGAGGCGCTGGCCGGCACGACCTTTGGCTCGGCAAAAGGATAAAAGTGATGCAGACGGATCGCGTCGCATTGGTGACTGGATGCGGACGGGCATCGGGAATCGGCAGTGCTACGGCCCTCGCGCTCGCGGCGCAGGGGAACGCGGTGCTGGTGACCGACATCGCCGAGAGTGGCGTCGCCAATCGCCACGAAAGCGACGCGGACTCGGCCGGGGGGGATGACGGTCTAGCGCGACTGTGCGAACGCATACGGTCGGCCGGCGGACGGGCCGACTACGCGATCGGCGACGTCTCGGCGGAGGATGATGCTGAGCGCATGATCCGCGCGGCGGTCGAGAAGCTTGGGCGGATCGATATCCTGGTCAACAATGCCGCCGCGCCGCATGGCGCGGATCGTGCCGACATAGCGGAGGTCCCGTTCCCGGCCTGGCAGAAGGTGATGTCCGTCAACATCAACGGCGCCTTTCTGATGTCGCGCGCCGCAATCCGGGTGATGCGCCCGCAGCGCTGGGGACGCATCGTCAACCTCTCATCGGTGGCGATCAAACATGCGCTGAGCAATCTCACCGCGTATACGACCTCGAAAGCGGCCATCGTTGGATTCAGCCAGTCGCTTGCCATGGACGTCGCCGCGGATGGGATCACGGTCAACGCCGTCTGTCCGGGCATCACCGCAACCCCCCGTGCGGTCAGCTCGGCGCGGCGTGTTGGAGGAGGCAATCTCGAAGCCGGCCTCGCCATGCGCTCTGCCGGCATCCCAGTTGGCCGAATGGCCGAACCAGGCGAAATTGCCGCCCTGATCTGTTTTCTTGCATCCGATGCCGCCGCCTACATAACCGGGCAGGCAATCCTCATAGACGGAGGAGGCGTTGGCCTGCCGCACACGACTCCCAGGAAGCCGGCGAGCTGACGATTTCATCGTGAACCGGGTGGGCGCCAAGTTTGTACTATCGTTCCACCACGACTGCGGGCCTTATTGTAATCAGAGCAACCGGCCGCTTCGAAGCCGGCTCGTCAGGGAGGAATGCGTGACGTCGACCGCTGCGGCATTGCACGTCACCTTGCGCAATGTCACGCGGGTGTTCGAACCTCGCGGCGGCTTTGCGGCCGTTCATGCTCTCGGGCCGATCGACCTCGACCTCATCAAAGGAGAGTTCTTCTCCGTCGTTGGTCCTTCCGGGTGCGGGAAGTCGACTCTGCTCGAGATTATCGCGGGCCTCTCCCAGCCGACGCAGGGCGAGGTTTCGTTCGAAGGGACGCCGCTCGGACAACGGGTACCGGACGGGATCGGGATCGTCTTCCAGGAGGACGCGAGCTTCC
>CAZZLX010000302.1:0-5302 GCA_964655235.1 uncultured Rhizobium sp. | reverse complement strand
GGCACGTGGTGGCGATAGGAACAGGCACCGAGGAAGCTCGGCACCGATCCGGACGGGATGTTCTTCGCCGCCATCGCCGAGAGAGCGCGTTCGACCTCGAGCTCGCCCTGGTGCGCCGGAAGGTCGACCGGCTTGGACTGCCAGACCTTCGCCGGCACGTCCTTGAACAGGTCGCGGACCGAGCCGGCGCCGATCACGCCCAGCATCTCGCGCCGGTCGTCCGGCGTCAGCGGCAGATAGCGCATCAGTGCAGGCCCTCGATGAAGGTCTTGTAGGCGGCGGCATCCATCAGCGCGTCGACCTCCTTCGGGTCGGCGAGCTTGATCTTCATGAACCAGCCCTTGCCTTCGGCGTCCTCGTTGACGAGCGCCGGCGTGTCGCCGAGCGCGGCGTTCACCTCGGTCACCTCGCCAGAGACCGGCGCGTAGACTTCGCTCGCGGCCTTCACCGACTCGACGACGGCGGCCTCGTCGCCGGCCTTAACCTTCTTGCCGACTGCCGGCAGTTCGACGAACACCACGTCGCCCAGCTGCTCCTGCGCGTACGACGTGATACCGACGGTAGCGACGCCGCCCTCGACCTTGACCCACTCGTGATCCTTGCTGAAACGCATGACGCTCACCCTCGATGGTAATTCGGTTGGACGAAGGGCAGCTTCGCGACCTTAGCGGGCCGCGGCGTGCCGCGAACGATGGTCTGGATCGGCGTGCCGACTTGCACGTGGGACGTGGCGACGTAGCCCATCGCGACGGGCCCCCCGACCGAAGGTCCGAAGCCGCCCGACGTGATCTCGCCGATCGTTGCGCCGTTCATGTCGGCAATCGGCGTGTGCCCGCGGGCCGGCGCCTTATCCTCCGGCTTGATGCCCACGCGCTTGCGGGCGACGCCTTCCTTCAGCTGCTTCATGACGATCGCGTGGCCAGGGAACCCGCCCTCCTCGCGCCGGCGCTTGGAAACCGCCCAGGCGAGGTCCGCCTCGATCGGCGTCGTGTCGGGGCCGATGTCGTTGCCGTGCAGGCAGAGGCCGGCTTCGAGCCGCAAGGAGTCGCGGGCGCCGAGACCGACCGGCTTCACCTCCGGCTCGGCCAGCAGCGCGCGTGCGAGCGCCTCGGCGTCCTTCGCCGCGACGGAGATCTCCCAGCCGTCCTCGCCGGTGTAGCCGGAGCGCGTCGCCAGCACGTCGATGCCGGCGATCTTGAGATCGCGGATCGAGAGAAAGACCATGTCGGTCGAACCCGGCGAGAGCTTCGCCATCACCTTCTTTGCGGCGGGGCCCTGCAACGCCATCAGCGCGCGGTCTTCGAGATACTCGATGCCGACGCCCTTCAATCTCTCGCGCATCCGCGCGACGTCGGCATCCTTGTTCGACGCGTTGACCACGACGAACAGATGGTCGCCGCGGTTGGTCGCCATCAGGTCGTCGAGGATGCCGGCCTTGTCGTCGAGCAGCAGCGAGTACTTGGTGCGGCCGAGGCCGAGCGCCTGGTAGTCGCCGGGGACCAGCGTCTCGAACTGTTTCGCCGCGTCCTTGCCCGTGATGCGCACCTGGCCCATGTGGCTGACGTCGAAGAGTCCGGCCTGCGCGCGCGTGTGCAGGTGCTCGTTCATGATGCCCATCGGGTACTGGACGGGCATGTCGTATCCGGCGAACGGCACCATCTTGGCGCCGAGCGAGCGGTGGAGCGCATTGAGAGGCGTGACTTTGAGCATGCCTGGATCGGCCACTTCGGATCTCCGACAGGGTTGCGGCGACCCGAAGCGCGAATGCGCCTTGAGCCGCCCCCTCTGTCACGAGACCTGAAAGATTCACCCGGGTGCCGGGCTTACCTCGTCGGTGAGGCGCGGTGCGCGCCTGCTCTCCAGAGCGTCCTCTCCCCCGGGTCCTGGGTGCCTGAGAGTTTCCGGGGCGGTTGCTCCTTCGGCGCCGATCTTGCGATCGGTCTCTCCCCGGGGGATCGACGGACAAACGCAACCTGCGGGGACCGGAATCGAAAGTCAACCGAAGTGCACTGCAGCATCGATAGACTGAGGCTATGTCCAGGACAACGACCGCAAAGCTTCGCCGCATCTGCCTCGCGCTTCCGCAGGCCACGGAGAAGGAGGCTTGGGGCGATCCGACTTTCCGCGTGAATGACAAGATCTTCGCGATGGAGAAGCGCGGCGACGGCCGGGTCTCGGTCTGGCTCAAAGCGCCGAAGGGAAGTCAGCAAGTGCTTGTCGGCGCCGACGCCGAGCGCTTCTTCGTGCCGCCCTATGTCGGGCACAAGGGCTGGATCGGCATGCGGCTGGACGGCAGACCGGACTGGAAGGAGGTCGAGCTGCTGATCCGCCGCAGCTACCGAATGACCGCGCCGAAGAAGCTGGCGGCGCTGATCGAAACCTAGCGAGGCGCCGACATCAGCCGCGCACCGGGCTTCGGGCCGACGAGCAGGGTCGCGGCCCGGCGCTCCTCGAACTTCATCGGGGCGTTGCCATGGGCACGGTCGACGGGCTTCGGCGCGAAGTCGGCGGGCTTGGCCTTGGTCGGCCCCTCGTGATGGACGAAGCCGGTCATCGAGGCGGCCTCGAGCGCCCGGTTGCACGCCATCTTGAACTCGGGCGGCGCCTTCAGCTGGAGCGCGCGCGCGAGGAAGGTCTTCGCCTCGCCGATCTTCTTGCCGAGCAGTTCCTTGTCGTCGTGATGGGCGGCATTGAGCGCGCCGGCCGAGGCGTCGCTGGCCGCCTTCATGAAGCAGCTCTTGAGCAGGTCGTCGGAGCGGTCCCGCATCAGCTTGACGAAGTCCTTGGGCGCCTTCGGGTTCTTGAGCATCTCGGTGATGCGCTTGGCGGCGGCCTCGCACTTGTCCGGCGCGGGAGCCAGCGCGAAGGCACGCATGCCCTCGACGGCCTGGACGATCGAGACCTTAATCGCCTCGACCTTGCGGGCTTCCGCTTCCTGCTCCTTCTGCTTCTTGTCGTCAGCAGCGTTGGGCTTAGAACCAAACATGACCGTGCCTCCTCGAGGCTCAATCCATCCACAGGGCCAGTGTCAGTCCACTGGCGTTAAAAAACCCCTAATCCAGATAATAAAACAATTTAACAAAATGTCTTCAAAAGATTGATTTTACACGATTCAGGTGCCTGGAAATTTCCCAGGCCATGGAATTCTCGCCCCGTGCCAGACGGAATTCTATCCACCGGAGGGTGGAGACGAAGCCGCGCGGACGCGGCTTCGCTCGGGTACGCCCGTTCAGACGGCCTTCAGGTTCTCGGCAGAAGACTTGCCGCGCTTCGGGTCCTGCTGGACCTCGAACGAGACCTTCTGGCCTTCGTTCAGCGTCCGCATCCCGGCCCGCTCGACGGCCGAAATGTGGACGAAGACATCGGCTCCACCGCCCTCAGGCTGAATGAACCCGTAACCCTTGGTGCTGTTGAACCATTTAACGGTGCCGGTCGGCATGGCTGACTCCGGATCGAGGGACTAGCGCTGCTTGCTCTGCAGCGGACTTTACTTTGGAGCGCCCGGGATTTCGGCCTCAGACCACAGTCCGCAGTATTATCCCGACCAGAAGAACGCACCCGAGGCACTCGCGCAAGACCTAAACCTTCCCAAAAGGTCAAGCATTGTCATAATTGATCCGGACAACTTCGATCGGCTCGAGCCCGGTCGGCGTCCGGACCTCGACCGAGTCGCCCACCCGCGCCTTTAGCAGCGCGCGCGCCACCGGCGAAAGCCAGCTGATCTCTCCTAGATCGTGCCGCACCTCGTCGACGCCGACGATCCGGACCGTGCGCTCGCGATCCTTCGAGTCTGCATAGGTGACGGTCGCACCGAAGAACACCTGGCTGCGATTCGTCTGCCGCACGGGATCAACCACCTCGGCGACCTCGAGACGTTTGGTGAGGAAGCGCAGCCGCCTGTCGATCTCGCGGAGACGCTTCTTGCCGTAGAGGTAGTCGCCGTTCTCCGAACGATCGCCGTTTCCGGCGGCCCACGAGACGATCTCGACCACCTTCGGCCGCTCGACCTGCTTGAGCTGCCTGAACTCGTCCTTGAGCCGATTGAGGCCTTCCGGCGTGATGTAGTTCTTCACGCCCGCCGGCAGCGGCTCCGCACCTTCGAGCTCGTCGTCCTCGGCGTCGTCGGTTTCCTTGGTGAACGCCTTGCTCAATTCTCGCTCCTGACGCGGCGCACCGCATCGATCCAACCCTGGCGTCGGCGCTCGCGTTCCTCCTTCTCCATGGTGGGCTCGAAGCGGCGATCGCGCGCCCAGATCGCGGTGAGCGCCGCCAACGACGAGAACACGCCGACCTGGAGTCCGGCGAGGAAGGCGGCGCCGAGCGCCGTCGTCTCGGTCACCACCGGACGCTCGACCGGCACGCCCAGCAGATCGGCGAGCCTCTGCATCACCCAGTCGTTGACCGTCATTCCGCCGTCGACGCGGAGAGTCGTCGGTGCCTTGCCGAAATCGTCGGCCATGGCGCCCATCAGGTCGCCGGTCTGGTAGCAGACGGCTTCGAGGCCGGCGCGGACGATATCGGCGATACCGGTATCCCGAGTGAGCCCCATGATCGCGCCGCGTGCGAACGGGTCCCAGTACGGCGCGCCGAGGCCGGTGAACGCCGGCACCAGGTAGACGTTGCCGGTGCCGGCGCCGCCCCGGGCGAGCGCCTCCGTCTCGCCTGCGGACTTGATCAGCTTGAGGCCATCGCGCAGCCACTGGATCGTCGATCCGGCGGCGAAGATGCTGCCCTCCAGCGCATAGGTCGGGCGCCCGTCCAGACGATAGGCGATCGTGGTCAGCAGCCGGTTCTTCGACGGCACGAAGGTCGAGCCGGTGTTCAGCAAGGCGAAGCAGCCGGTGCCGTAGGTCGACTTGATCTGTCCGGCCTCGAAGCAGACCTGGCCGACCGTCGCCGCCTGCTGGTCTCCTGCCATTCCGGCGACGGGGATCGCCGCCCCCAGCAACGCCGGCTCGGTGGTGCCGAAGTCGGCGGCATTGTCGAGCACGTCCGGCAGCATCGCCTTCGGTACGCCGAAGAGCTTGAGCAGCTCGTCGTCCCAGGCCTGCGCACGGATGTCGTAGAGCAGCGTGCGCGCCGCGTTGGTCGCGTCCGTGCGGTGGCTCTTGCCGCCGGTCAGCCGCCATAGAAGGAAGCAGTCGACGGTGCCGAAGGCGAGCTCGCCCGCCTCTGCCCGCGCGCGGGCGCCCGGGACATGATCGAGGATCCAGGCGATCTTGGAGGCCGAGAAATACGCATCGATGACGAGGCCGGTCTTGGCCGCGACGGCGAGCCCGTGGACCGCCTCGAGCTTCCGGCA
>CAZZLX010000301.1:0-5322 GCA_964655235.1 uncultured Rhizobium sp. | reverse complement strand
AGCGGCGGCAGCGGCGGCCTCGGCGGCAGCCTTCATGCGCTCCTGGGTCTTGGCGCGCGGCGCGCTCTTCTTCGGCGTCTCGCGGATCTTCGGCTTCTCGCCGAGGCCGGCATCGGCGAGGAAGCGCGCGACCCGGTCGGACGGCGTCGCGCCGACCGAGACCCAGTGCTTGATGCGATCGGTGTTGAGGCGGATCCGGTCCGGATGCTCCTTCGCCACCATCGGGTTGTAGGTGCCGAGCTTCTCGATGAAGCGGCCGTCGCGCGGGCTGGTGTGCTCGGCGACGACGATCGAATAGAACGGGCGCTTCTTCGCGCCGCCGCGGGTCATGCGGATCTTAAGAGCCATGTGTTCGGTCCTTTTCCATCAAGTTTTCAGGTCAAAGCGGTTGAGCGTCATTCGGGGCGGTACGTGACCGCCTCGATCTTGTGGCCGTCGGGGTCGAGCACGAAGGCCGCGAAGTATTTCGGGTCGTAGTTCTCGCGGACGCCGGGAGGTCCGTCGTCGATGGCACCGTTGGCGAGCGCTGCGGCGTGAAACGCCTGCACGGCCTTGCGGCCGGGCGCCTGAAAGCAGATGTGGGTTCCCGCCCCAGGCGCCGCCGGCTTGGTCTTGTCGAGCGGCGGATTGATGCAGAAGCGCGGATAGCCGTCGTCCATGCCGTAGCCGGCGAAGGCGTCGAACGTCATCACCCGCTTGTATCCCAGCGTCGCCAGAACGGCGTCGTAGAAGGATCGCGAGCGGACCATGTCGGAGACCCCGATGGAGATGTGGTCGAACATCCCCTATCTCCGGAACAGGCTGCCCAGGCCCTGGCGCATGATGCCCTTCTGGCCGAGCTTGCTCATCTGCTTCATCACCCGGCTCATCTCCATGTACTGCTTGATGAGGCGGTTGATGTCGGGAACCGTGGTGCCGGAACCGGCGGCGATCCGGCGCTTACGCGAGGCATTCAACAGCTTCGCGTCCTTACGCTCTCGCGGCGTCATCGACATGATGATCGCCTCCTGGCGCTTGATCAGGCTCTCGTCGACCTTGGCGCCGGCGAGCTGCTCCTTGATCTTGGCGACGCCCGGCAGCATGCCCATGATCCCGCCGAGGCCGCCCATCTTGCGGACCTGGCGAAGCTGGTTCGCCATGTCGTCGAGATCGAAGCCGCCCTTCTGCATCTTGGCGGCGAGCTTCTCGGCTTCTTCCTTGTCGATGACCTCGGCCGCGCGCTCGACCAGGCCGACGACGTCGCCCATGCCGAGGATGCGGCCGGCTACGCGGTTGGCGTCGAACTCCTCGATCTGGTCGAGCTTCTCGCCGACGCCGAGGATCTTGATCGGCTTGCCGGTGACTTGGCGCATCGACAGCGCCGCACCGCCCCGCGCGTCGCCGTCGACGCGGGTCAGCACGATGCCGGTGAGCCCGACCTTCTCGTTGAAGTTCTTGGCGGTCGTGACGGCGTCCTGGCCGGTCATCGCATCGGCGACCAGCAAGGTCTCGTGCGGCTTGGCGAGGTCGCGCACCTGCGCCACCTCGGCCATCAGCTCGTCGTCGATGGTGAGGCGGCCGGCAGTGTCCAGCAGCAGCACGTCGAAGCCCTCGCGCCGCGCCTGGTCGAGCGCGCGCGCGGCGATCGCGAGCGGCTTCTCGCCCGGAACGATCGGGGTTGCCTGGACCTCGGCCTGTTTCGCCAGCTGATGCAGCTGCTCCATCGCCGCCGGGCGATAGACGTCGAGGGACGCTACCAGAACCTTCTTGCGCTCGCGCTTGGCGATGCGGCGGGCGAGCTTCGCGGTCGTCGTGGTCTTGCCCGAGCCCTGCAGGCCTACCATGAGGAAGATCGCAGGCGGAGAGACGCCGGTCGCGAGCCCGGCGTCGCCGCCGAGGATCTCGACCAGGTGGTCGTGGACAAGCTTGACCACCATCTGGCCGGGGGTGACCGAGCGCAGCACCTCCTGGCCGACCGCCTTCTCGCGGACGCCGTCGATGAAGGTCTTCACCACCGGCAGCGCCACGTCGGCCTCGAGCAGCGCCACCCGCACTTCGCGGAGCGCCGCCGTGACGTCGGCCTCGGTCAGCGCGCCGCGGCGCTTCAGGCGATCGAAGACCTGCCCCAGCCGGTTGGTCAGCCCGTCGAACACGTCCAGCAACGCTCCTCGAACGCGAAACTCAAAGCGCCATCGCGCCCGTGCGCGATACTCGCGGACGGACGGAGCCCCAGGATCGACCCGGAACCGGCCAGCAAAAAGCTGCCGTGGAAAGGCCGGGGACCCTATGTCTCCATCACCGACCTGTCAAGGCGCGGGGGCACCCAAGGGTCGCGAATTTCGTTGTCTTCTTCGCCCGTTCCCCCTATTTCCTATTAACGGGTGGGACCGTCGAGGCGGTCTGGAGGCCGGAGCCTGAATGCTTGATGGACTGAAGAAGCTGCTCGGGATGAACGACGCCCAGCCGGCCAAGGGTGGCGCGGCCAAGCGCGTGACCCCGAAGGGCGAGACGACAGTTCTCATCGAGGGCAAACGCTTCAATATGAAGAATATCGGGCAGGACGGCGTGTCCTTCACACCCGCCCCCCGGGACATGAGTCCAGGTCGCCGGCTGCGCGCCGAGCTGATCATCCAGGACGGCGCGATCAGTGTCCGCGCCGAAGCGGTCGTGACTGTCGCGAAAGTCGAAGGACAGACCGTGGACGCCAAATTCTACTACTTGGCGCCGGCCGACAAGAAACAGGTCCAGGATTACTTGGCCCGCTACAGCTAGTGGGGCGTCGTTCCTACACACCCACGCCGTGGTAGGACTGTGGATAATTGAGCTAAGTCCCGGGAATTGCAGGGGGAATCGATTTCCTTTCTCCTTGACTTTCCCTTCATGCCTCCCAGACTTGCCTAAGTGATTCGCATTTCGTTGCGACCGCTTTTTCAGCGTTCTTGTCGACGGTCGAGGTGGGAGCCATGTTCAAGCAGATCAAGAACTTCTTCACCGAAGACGCTGGCGTGAACCGGCGCAAGGCGCCGCGCGTCGATGCTCGCGGAGAAGCCTCGGTGATTATCGACGGCAAGAGCTACCGCATGAAGAACTGGTCGACGGAAGGCGTCCTCGTCGGCCCGTACAATGGCGGCCTGATCGCCAAGCAGCGTTCGCGCGTAACGATCAAGCTCAAGGACGACAAGTTCAACATCGACTTCGATGCCGACGTGCTGGTGATGCGCGTCAACGACGACGGGCTCGCCTGCCGCTTCTTCCTGCTCCATCCGAGCCAGAAGAAGCAGATCCAGGAATACCTCGACTACTACAAGGCCGGCTGATTCTCCGGGCGGGTTTTCCCGCCCGGTCCACGCATGGACAGCCCCTCGTCCCGCGGCCTATAAGGCCCGGGCCATGTCGATCTCCTTCCGCAAGATGCACGGGCTCGGCAACGACTTCGTCGTGATCGACGCGCGTGCCCGACCGCTGGCGCTCGACGAGACGCTCGCCCGCCGTATCTCCGACCGGCGGACCGGCATCGGCTGCGACCAGCTGATCGTGATCGAGCCGGCGAAGGCCGGCCTCGCCGACGCCTTCATGCGCATCCGCAACGCCGATGGCGGCGAGGTCGAGGCCTGCGGCAACGCGACGCGATGCGTCGCAAGCCTGCTGATGGCCGAGAAGGGCCAGGACCACGTGGTGATCGAGACCGTGGTCGGCCTGCTCGATGCCGAGGCCGCCTCCGGCGGCCGCATCGCCGTCGACATGGGCGAAGCCAAGCTCGACTGGCGCGACATACCCCTCTCCGAGCCGAAGGACACGCTGCATCTCGGCATCTCGCTGGGCCAGCTCTCCGATCCCGTCGGCGTCAACATGGGGAACCCGCATGCGGTGTTCTTCGTGCCCGACGCGGAGGCCGTCGACGTCGCGGCGCTCGGGCCGCCGCTCGAAAAGCACAAGCTCTTCCCGGCCCGCTGCAACATCGAGGTGGCGCAGGTGCTGTCGCCGTCCAGGATCCGCATGCGCGTGTGGGAGCGCGGCGCCGGCATCACCCGCGCCTGCGGCACCGGCGCCTGCGCGACGCTGGTGGCATCCGCCCGCCGCGGCCTGACCGAGCGCAAGGCGACCGTGGTCCTCGACGGCGGCGAGCTCGAGATCGAGTGGCTGAAGGACGGCCACGTGGTGATGACCGGCCCGGTCGCCACGTCCTTCGTGGGCACCATCGACGGCCAGCTCGCGGCCTGAAGCCTGAGATGTCCGGTCTCGACATCCTGACCTTCGGCTGCCGGCTCAACGCGTACGAGTCGGAAGTCATGCGTGGCCTTGCCGGCGCCGCCGGGCTCGAGGACGCCGTCATCGTCAACACCTGCGCGGTCACGGCCGAGGCCGAGAGGCAGGCGCGCCAGGCGATCCGCAAGGCGCGGCGCGAGCGACCGAACGCCCGCATCGTCGTCACCGGCTGCGCCGCCCAGATCGATCCGGCCCGCTTCGCGTCGATGCCCGAGGTCGACCAGGTGCTCGGCAACGCCGAGAAGCTGACCGTCGATGGCTTCGTTCCTGACGATGCCAGGGTCCGGGTCAACGACATCCAGAGCGTGCGCGAGACCGCACATCACCTGATCGAGAGCTTCGACGGGAAGGCGCGCGCCGTGGTCCAGGTGCATCAGGGCTGCGACCACCGCTGTACCTTCTGCGTGATCCCGCTCGGCCGCGGCCCCAGCCGGTCGGTGCCGATCGGCGCGGTGGCGCGGCAGGTCCAGACGCTTGTCGATGCCGGATACCCAGAGATCGTGCTCTCCGGCGTCGACGTCACCTCCTACGGCGCCGATCTGCCCGGCAAGCCGAGCCTTGGCCAGATGATCCGCCGCGTGCTGGCGCTGGTGCCGGACCTCGAGCGCGTCCGCCTCTCCTCTCTCGACCCGGTCGAGATCGACGACGATCTCTGGCGCCTGATCGCCGAGGAACCGCGGCTGATGCCGCATCTTCACCTGAGCCTCCAGGCCGGCGACGACATGGTGCTGAAGCGCATGAAGCGCCGCCATGGCCGCGCCGACGCGCTCGCGGTCGCCAGGCGCGCCCGCGCGCTTCGCCCCGACATCGCCCTCGGCGCCGACCTGATCGCCGGCTTCCCGACCGAGACCGACCAGATGTTCAAGAACACGCTGGCCCTGGTCGACGAGGCCGGCCTGGCCTACCTGCACGTCTTTCCCTATTCCGAGCGCCCCGGCACGCCGGCCGCGCGCATGCCGTCGGTGCCGAAGCCCGTTCGTAAGGCGCGCGCCCAGCGCCTTCGCGATGCCGGAACAGCGGCGCTCCATCGCCATCTCGATCGACAGGTTGGCCGCTCGACTCGCGCCGTGGTCGAGA
>CAZZLX010000300.1:0-5324 GCA_964655235.1 uncultured Rhizobium sp. | reverse complement strand
GATGGTCGATCGGATCGAGCCGGGGCTCGTCTCCGATCATCTCTCCTGGAGCGTCGCCGGCGGCGTCTATGTGCCGGATCTCCTGCCGCTGCCTTACACCGAGGAAGCGCTTGGGATCGTCGCCGACAACATCGATCGGGCGCAGACGGCGCTCGGCCGGTCGCTGCTGATCGAGAATCCATCTCGTTATCTCCGCTTCAGGCATTCGACGCTGTCCGAGGCTGAGTTCCTCGGTGCTCTGGTCCGACGCACCGGCTGCCGGGTCCTCTACGATCTCAACAATCTGCTGGTGAGCGCCCTGAACCTCGACGAGGATCCGCGCGCTTCTCTCTTCTCTTTGCCGCTCGACGCGGTGGCCGAGATCCATCTAGCAGGACACGCCCGCAAGGGGCTCGCCGACGGCCGCGAGGTCCGGATCGACGATCACGGCACGGCCGTTTCGCCAGAGGTGTGGGAGCTCTACAGTCGCTTCATCCGTCGGGCCGGACCGATCCCGACCCTGATCGAATGGGACACCGCGATCCCGGCACTGTCGGTGCTCCGCGGCGAGGCAACCAAGGCTCAGCGCTTTCTCGACGCTGCCTCGATCGATGGCCGCCGTGTCGCCTGATCTCGCCAAGCTGCAGAACGACGTCGCGCGCGCGCTCCTGGGAGACGATGGCGCGATCCTATCGGCCATCGACCTGGATACCGACGTAGCCGAGCAGAGGCTCGCGATATACCGCAACACCGCGCTCAGTGGCCTCGTCGGGGCCTTGCGGCTCAGCTATCCGATGACCGAGAAGGTTGTCGGCACGCCGTTCTTCGATCAGACGGCGCTCGCATTCGCCCGCGAACAGCCGCCGGCGGATCCAGTGCTCGCCCGATACGGCGCCGGCTTTCCGGCCTTCCTCGAGTCCCTGCCCAGCCTCGCTGCCCTTCGCTATCTGCCTGACCTCGCCCGGCTCGAATGGGCGATCGATCAGGCCGGCTACGCGTCGGCGATCGCGGACCGAAGCATCACATTCGAGGTCGAAGACCGTCTCGCGACAGTGGCTATCGCCTCGTCGCTGCGATTGCTGGCAACCGACACGCACGTGCTTCCGCTCTGGCGCGCGCTCGCGGCGGGCGACGAAGAGACGCTCGCCGGCATCGACTGGGCCGCCGGACCGCAATTCCTCGCCGTTCACCATGGCAAGGACGGACCCGCGGTCACCCCGCTTTCGGAGCCGGCCTGGCACCTCGCCGCCGCTCTTCTGGCCGGCGATGATCTCGACACGGCAGCCGGCGCCGCTGACGCTGCGATCGAGCTGCTTTCCTCTCCCTTCATCCATATTGCCCTAGCTGATCCGGACGGATCGAAGAGGACCTCATGAGCTCGCTCGCTACCACCGGCTCGAACAATCCCTCTCGTCCTCTCAGCATTGCAATATCGAAGCTGGAGAGGCTTCCCTGGACCGTCCTCGCCCTGCCGATGCGGCTCGCCGGCTTCGCCGTCTTCTGGCGCGCCGGCATGTCCAAGCTCGACAGCTGGGAGAGCACGCTCCTGCTCTTCCGCGAGGAGTACCGCGTGCCGGCGCTGCCGCCGGAGCTCGCGGCCTATCTCGCGACATCGGTCGAGCTCGGCGCCGCAGTCGCCCTCCTGCTCGGCCTGGCGACCCGGCTCTCAGCCCTGGCGCTGCTCGCCCTGGCCGCCGTGATCCAGGTCTTCGTCTATCCGGAAGCCTGGCCGGCCCATGTGCAGTGGCTTGCCTTCCTGCTGCCGCTTCTGGCGCGCGGGGCCGGCGACCTTTCCCTCGATCATCTGATCGCGCGCCACCTCGCCCGCTGATCTAAGATCGCCTCCCCCGAGGAGGCGATCCATGTTCTTCGACGGCTTCACCCTCGATACGGTCGAGATCAACGGCCAGCGCATCCGGCTCCGGCGCGGCGGGAACGGACCGCCGCTCCTGCTGCTGCACGGCAATCCTCAGACTCATGCGATGTGGCACGAGGTGGCGCCGGTGCTGGCCAGACGCTTCACCGTCATCTGCCCGGACATTCGCGGCTATGGCTTTTCCTCATCGCCCCCGGCGACCCCCGACAGCCGTCACTACGCCAAGCGCGAGATGGCTTTGGACCTCCTGGCGCTAATGCAATCCTTCGGCTTCCCGCGCTTCGGCGTGGTCAGCCACGACCGCGGCGCGCGGGTCGCACACCGCCTCGCCATCGATCACCCGGACGCGGTCGAGAAGCTCTGCGTCATGGACATTGTGCCGACGATCGAGCATTTCGAGCGGACCGAGATGGCGTTCGCGCTCGGCTACTATCACTGGTTCTTCCTGGCGCAGCCGCACGACAAGCCGGAGCGCATGATCCTGCGCGACGTCGAGGATTGGTTCGACTCCCACACCACGCGAGAGCCCAAGGACAAGGGCTTCTTCCACCCCGAGGCCCGCGCCGATTATGTGGCGGCGCTCCGTGAGGCCGGCACAGTCATGTCCATTTGCGAGGACTATCGCGCTGCCGCGGGTATCGATCTCGTCCACGACCGCGAGAGTCGCGCGGCCGGACAGCGGATCCGCTGCCCTCTGCTGGTGCTCTGGGGTGCCAAGGGCAAGATCGGCACATGGTATCGGCCGATCGATCTATGGCGACGCTACGCTGACGGCCCCGTCACCGGCGGGCCTGTCGCCAGCGGCCACTACCTCGCCGAGGAAGCGCCGGACGAGACATTGTCGCGCCTCGACGCCTTCCTCTAGAGAGGATCAGTAGCTGTAGCGCTGGATCGAGATCTGCCGGCCGTTCGGTAGCGTGATCGTACCGGTCGTGGTCGAGCTGAAGGTCATCGTCGCCGTGCCACGGTTCGCGGTCGCGGTCGCGGTGCCGGAGGAGCCGGTCAGCGTCGGACCGCTGCCGTACTCGATCAGATCACCCGACCAGGTCGAGGTCGAGCTCGACTGGCGCACCAGATTGCCGGTGCCGACGTACCAGTTGGCCTGGCCGCTGGCGCCGGTGCTGCCATAGGCGTAGCCGACCGTGAAGAAGTTCGAGGTCGTGGTGCCGCCGCTGGTGGTCGTGTTCTGGCTTTCGATCAGCCAGCCGGTGCCGCTGTAGTCGGGCGACCACCACCAGCCGGTCTCCGGGGCCCAGGTCTGGGTCGAGCCGACTGTCGACCCGCTGAGCGGATAGCGGACAAGGGCATAGCTGGTCGCGCTGCCGCTGGTCGGCGTGATCGTGACGGTGGCTGCACTCGACGAGCCAAACGTCACCGAGAAGGTGCCGGGCGAGGTCGTGCTGGTCGGCGAGGTGTTGGCGACGCCGATGTTCGCCAGCGTGGTTCCGTTCGAGAACTGCTCCAGCGTGCCGGTGCAGGTGGTCGAGCCCAGCATGCACGAGATCACGTACCAGACGTCGTCGCCGCCGGCGCCGTAGGTATAGATGCCGATGAACAGCTTCGAGGCATTGGTTTCGATCGCGTAGCCGCGCGCCGAGGCTGTGGTCGTGTACCAGAGGCCGTTCGCCGGCGTGGTCAGCGCGTAGGTGGTATTGCTGGTAACTGCGCGCGACCCGCGGAAGCAGCCGACCGTGTACGGGAACTCGCGGTTGCCGTGATAGTGGTAGATATTCTTCACCTGCCCGTCGGCCTGGGTCACGCTGTGCTGGTGACCGTGGCATTCGTCGAGCTCGGCGTTGGTGATCGTCGATCCGCTCTCGCCTTTCGGGCCATAGATGCCGAAGCCATCCAGCGCCCATCCCACCTGCACCGAATGGCCCAAGGTCGAGTCGGTGAAGCAGTTGGTCAGGTGGTGGTAGTGGTAGGTGCCGGTCGTCTCGGGATGGCCTTCGCACAGATCCTGGATCTCGTTGGCCACCGCATCGCGGCCATCGGCGTCGAGCGCGTCGAAGAGCATGCCGCCGGTAAACAGGTAGCCGACCTCGCCCGAAACGCAGGTCGGGGTCGACGAGTAGACCGGATCGGCCGGGAGCTCGGCGTAGCGGCGACTGACGGCCATCGACGATGGGTTCGGATGGTACTGCCGCTGCCCCGCCTCCGACGACGAGACCGGGAAGGTGCCGGTGTAATGGTTCGGAAGCCCGTTGCCGCCGAGGTAGCGGATGCTGCCGCTGGTCACCTCGCGTGTCTGCGAGGTCCAGGTATTCGAGCCCTCGACGATCGGCTTGCCGGAAAAAGAAATGACGTTCGAGGAGCTGACCCAGGAGAACCCGTAGCCCGAGGTGCCCGAGGTGAAGCGGCAATGATAAATGGTGTTCCGCGCCGCGGAGCGCATCGAGACGCCGTCGACCGCTGCCGTCCCGGTCGCGCCCTGAGCCTTGAACGTCGTGTATGAGGTCACCGCCGGCGCGGCGATATCGGCCGCCGCCGCAGCTGCTGACCCGGCGATAAGGAGACCGATGGCGGCCCAAAAGCGAGCAGACGGGACTTCATTGTATCGGCTCCCCCTTACAACCATTCCAGGCCAAGATAACGGTTGAGTAAAGACTAAGCCAAGCAGGCTTTGAAGCCCGGTATCGCTTGCCGCCACCCCCGCCGGCATGGACAATCGGCGCCGACGCACCGCCTTCACGTCTCAGGATTTTTCGCCATGCCACATCCCGTCTCCGACCGCGCCAAGGACCTGGCTTCGCGAGTGACCGGGTTCATGGACTCCCATGTCTATGAAGCCGAGGACGCTTACAAGAGGCACATCAACGAGGCTGCCGACCGCTGGACGGTTCCGCCGGTGATGGACGAGCTCAAGGCCAAGGCCAAGTCGCAGGGATTGTGGAACCTGTTCCTGCCGGAATCCGACCTGGGAGCCGGCCTCACGAACAGCGAGTACGCGCCGCTCTGCGAGATCATGGGTCGCTCGCTGATCGGGGCGGAGGCCTTCAACTGCAGCGCACCCGATACCGGCAACATGGAGGTGCTGGTCCGCTACGGCACGCCCGAGCAGAAGAAGGCGTGGCTGCAGCCGCTGCTCGACGGAAAGATCCGTTCTGCCTTCTGCATGACCGAACCCGACGTCGCCTCGTCGGATGCCACCAACATCCGATGCTCGATCGAGCGCGAAGGCAACAGCGGCTACGTCATCAACGGCCGCAAATGGTATGCGAGCGGCGCGATGGATCCGCGCTGCGAGATCTTCATCGTCATGGGCAAGACCGACCCGAACGCGCCCAAGCACCAGCAGCAGTCGATGATCCTGGTGCCGCGCTCGACGCCGGGCATCAAGATCGTCCGTCCGATGCACGTTTTCGGCAGCGACGATGCCCCGCACGGCCATGCCGAGATCGTCTTCGAGAACGTCAAGGTACCGGCCGAGAACATCCTGCTGGGCGAAGGCCGCGGCTTCGAGATCGCC
>CAZZLX010000299.1:0-5324 GCA_964655235.1 uncultured Rhizobium sp. | reverse complement strand
CGGGCTTCAACGGCATCACCGGCACCGCGTCCGCCGACACCAAGCACATCGAGCAGGCGGTGACACGGCTCAAGCGTGCGACCGATATGCCCGTCGCGGTCGGCTTCGGCATCAACACGCCGGCCCAGGCCGCCGCCGTCGCCAAGCTCGCGGATGCCGCCGTCGTCGGCACCGCGGTGGTCAAGGTCATCGCCGACAATCTGAAGCAGCCGGCCGAGGCGGTGGCGAAGACCCACAAGTTCATCGCCGAGCTCGCCGCCGGCGTCCGCAGCGCGAGGGTCGGCGCATGAACTGGCTTACGAACTTCGTCCGCCCGAAGCTCCGCGCGCTGGTCAAGCAGCGCGATACGCCGGACAACCTCTGGCACAAATGCCCGGGTTGCGGGCAGATGATCTTCCATCGCGACCTGGAGACGAACCTCTACGTCTGCGACAAGTGCGGCCATCACCTGCGCCTGCCGGCGTTGAAGCGGCTGGGCATGCTGTTCGACGACGGGCGCTATACGCGCATCGAGCTGCCGAAGGCGCCGCTCGATCCGCTGCGCTTCCGCGACCGCAAGCGCTACACCGAGCGTCTCAAGGACGCGCAGAACGAAACCTCCGAGCAGGACGCGCTGATCGTCGCCCACGGCACGATCGGCGGGATTCCGGCGGTCGTCGCCGCCTTCAACTTCGACTTCATGGCAGGATCGATGGGCGTCGCCGTCGGCGAGTCCTTCCTGGCAGCAGCGCGCCTGGCGAAGCTCCAGCAGGCGGCCCTGATCGCGATCCCCGCATCGGGCGGTGCGCGCATGCAGGAAGGCATCCTCTCGCTGATGCAGATGCCGCGCACCGTGCTTGCGGTCGAGGAAGTGAAGTCGGCGGGCCTCCCCTACATCGTGCTGCTGACCGACCCGACCACCGGCGGCGTCACCGCCTCCTTCGCGATGCTGGGCGACGTGCACATTGCCGAGCCCGGCAGCCTGATCGGCTTCGCCGGCCAGCGCGTGATCCAGGAGACGATCCGCGAGAAGCTGCCTGAGGGATTCCAGCGCGCCGAATATCTCAACGATCACGGCATGATCGACCTGGTGGTGCCGCGCATGGAGCTGAAGGCGGCGCTCGGCCGCATCCTCGGCCTCCTGATGCGGCCGAAGCCGTCGGCCGACGTCGTGACCTTGCCGACGCCCGAAGTCGAGATCCCGCAGCAACCCCGATCCTGAGGCCTCGTGCCCACGCCCACCGAGCGCATCAACCGGATCCTCGATCCGCTCAAGGCGCAGCGTACCCATCCCGGCAAGTTCTCGCTCGACAAGATGCGGGCCCTCTTGGCGCGCCTCGGCAATCCGCAGAAGCGGATCCCGCCGGCGATCCACGTCGCCGGCACCAACGGCAAGGGCTCTCTGGTCGCCTTCCTCCGCGCCATGTGCGAGGCCGCCGGCCTCAAGGTCCACATGACGATCTCGCCCGACCTCGTCAGCGTTACCGAGCGGATCTACCTCGCCGGCCACGACATCGAGGCCGAGTTCCTTGCCGAGCTTCTGGAAGAAGTCGCGCGCGCCGGCGAGGGCATCTCGCCGCAGCATTTCGAGCTGATCACAGCATCCGCCTTCGTCGCCTTCTCGCGCATCTCGGGCGACGTCGTTCTGCTGGAAACCGGCCTCGGCGGAAGGCTGGACGCAACCAACATGGTCGACAAGCCGGCGGCGGCGGCGATCACGCCGATCTCTTTCGATCACATGGAATTCCTCGGCGACACGCTGGCGAAGATCGCGGCCGAGAAGGCCGAGATCATGAAGCCCGGCCGGCCGGCGATCATCGGCCCGCAGCAGCCTGAAGCAGCCGCCGTCTTCGATGCCAAGGCCTTGTCGATCGGCGCGCCGCTGTTCCGCGCCGGGCGCGAATGGAAGGCCTGGCGGGAGAACGACGGCCGTCTCGGCTACGAGAGCGCCAAGGGCAAGCGCCTGCTGCCGAAGCCGGGCCTGCTCGGCGACTACCAGTATCCCAATGCTGGCACCGCCATCGCGGTGCTGGAAGCGTGCCCCGAGATCAAGGTATCCGACGATGCCGTCGCCGCGGGCCTCGGCAGCGTGCGCTGGCCGGCACGGCTCCAGCGCCTGACCAAGGGGCCGCTGGTCCAGGCCTTGCCGGCGGGCTGGTCGATCTGGCTCGACGGCACCCACAATGCCGGCGGCGCCGAAGTGGTCGCCGCGACGATGCGGACATGGCCCAAGCGTCCGCTGCACATCGTCTTCTCGACCCAGAAGCAGCGTCAGCCGCAGCCGATCTTCCGGCCCTTCCTCGGCCTCGTCGACAGCGTTCACGGCGTGCCCATTCCGGATCTGCCGTCGAGCCATGATCCCGAAACGATCGCCGCCGCGGCGCGTGAACTCGGGCTGCCCGGCACCGCCTCGCCGAGCGTTGCGGCGGCGGTCACCGACATCGTCGCCAAGGGCGGCGGCCGCAGCCGCATCCTGATCTGCGGCTCACTCTACCTCGCGGGATCGGTTCTGGCCGAGAACGGTTGAGTCTCCCGCATCACGGAGGCGGACCCATGACCATGAAGCTCTATTACGCGCCGAGGACGCGCTCGCTGAGGGCCTTCTGGATCCTCGAGGAAGCAGGACGGCCGTACGAGAAGGAAGAGGTCGACTTCAGCGCCGGCAAGCAGTCGGCGCCGGAGTACCACCGCATCAACCCGATGGAGAAGGTGCCGGCGCTGACCGATGGCGAGGCGATGGTCGCAGAGTCGGCCGCGATCGTCGCCTATGTCACCGAACGCTGCCCCGAGGCGAACCTGGCGCCGCCGCTCGGCGATCCGATGCGCGGACGGTACCTCCAGTGGCTGGTCTTCCACGCCAACATCGAGGCGGCGATCGTGCAGAAGGTGGCCAAGGTGCAGATCCCCTCGACCCAGGCGGGATGGGGAGACTTGGACCGGGTCTTCGACGTCATCGAGGAGACGCTGGCGGCCGGCGGGCCGTGGATTCTCGGAGAGAGGTTCTCGGCCTCCGACGTGATGGTCGGCGGCGATCTTTATTTCGCCAGCGAGGGGCTCAAGATCGTGACGTTGAAGCCGGCCAGCGCCGCCTATGTGCAGCGTTGCACGTCCCGGCCCGCGTTCAAGCGCGCCTGGGCGCTGAATCAAAAACAGTAGGCCAGAATCAAAACGGGCGCCCGAAGGCGCCCGCTTCACACGACAAGAAACGGCCGGCCGTCAGATGACGGAATCGACCCATTCCTTGATCTTGTTCTTCGGCATCGCGCCGATACGGCTGGCGGCGACCTGGCCGCCCTTGAAGACCATCAGCGCCGGGATCGAGCGCACGTTGTAACGGCTCGCCACCGACGGGCTCTCGTCGATGTTCACCTTGGCGATGGTGACCTTCTCGCCGTACTCCTTCGCCAGCTCCTCGAGCGACGGGCCGATCATCTTGCAGGGCCCGCACCACTCCGCCCAGAAATCGACCAGCACCGGACGGGACGAACGGAGGACGTCGGCCTCGAAGGTGGCGTCGCTGACTTTGGTCGTGTTCTCGGACATGGCGGTTCCCCGGGGAATGGAGGCTTTGAAGACGCGAAGGGCGCCGATGAGGCGGCGCCCGATGGCTCTGAATCTAGGAACGGGGTCCGGGGGCGTCAAGGACGCCCCCGGGAGGACCTCAGTCGTCCAATCCGCTCAAGCCCTTACGATGCGGCAGGTCCTTCGCCCCGGCGATTCGGAAGGCCACCATGCCGGGCCAGCAGAGTCGGCCATCGAGCTTCCGGCTGAACAGGATACCGTCCGTGCGGGAGACCATGCGCGTTCGGTTGGTCTTCGGGTTCGGATCGTAGAAGTCGATCACCTCCGCGATCGCCTCGCCGGCCTTCACCTTCGCCCCCTTCGGCTTCAGGTAGACCAGGACCCCGTTCCTCGGCACGTACCCGACGTCCATGCCCGACATTGGCGTCGCCTCGTTCTTGAGCTTCGGCAGCGGCCCCGGATTGCCGCCGATCACGCAGCGCCGTTGCAGGAACTTGAACAGGTTGGCCGCGTCTGACGCGCCAAGCTCGTGGTTCACGTCGTGCTGGCCGCGATACTCGACCGTGACCGAGAGACAGGCCTGCGGGATCGCCGCCGCCGGGAACTTCTCCTGCAGCCTCGCCCAGAACGAACCGTTGGCGCCCGAGAAGGTCATCGTCTGCGGATAGGGCGCGTTGTAGACGGTCGCCTCGACGCCGAGCTGGGCAGCGAGGTCGCGAGCGCTCGGCCAGTCGCGCTTGCTCATGAACAGGTGCAGCGAGGCCTCGGCATCGCAATGGAGGTCCAGCACCATGTCGGCGTCGGCCGACATCGACATCAGCTGGATCCGCATCTGGTCCAGCTCCTTCATCGGCGCGAGCTCCGAGAGATGCTTGAGCGCCGCCTTCCGGATCATCGCGACGTTCGCCGCTGCATCCTTGCCGAGCTTCTTGCCGACCTTCTCCGCCACCGGCTGGAACAGGTCAGGATAGTTGCGATTGAAGTTCTCGCGCCCGAGGTGCTCATAGCGGCCGCTATGCGTGTTGCCGACAAGCTGCGAGAGGCCGATCGGATTGCAGTGCGGCAGCACGACGATCTCTCCCTTGATCTGTCCCTTCCGCTCCGCCGCATCCAGCATCGGCGCCAGGTGGTGGATCGCCATCGCCCCCGGAAGCTCGTTGGCGTGGATCGACGCCTGCAGATAGGCCTTGGGCCGCGCGCCCGCCTTGCCCCAGCGCCAGACGGTCAGCTCGCGGCTGGTCCCCGGCGTCATCGAGACGAGCGGGATCTTCTTTACGCGTGGCATAGGCAGTTCCCCCGAAGTTAGATGGCCGGACCATAAGCCGATTCTCGACATGAGCGCGACGACAGGTCAGCGTATGGGGGCGCTGGATCGGAAAGGCCACCGTACCTAGGTCGGTTTGACTGGAAACGGCGCGCACCGTATGCTGTTTGTTCGCCGCTTTTTGGGCGATTTTACCACGAATTATCAATAGCTTAGGGTCTGCGAACGGCCCTCGGCGGAGCCTTCAGAATGAGCCAGGTTCAGGTCGCGGCGATCTCCCAGCAGATCTGGGACATGAAGTACCGGTTCAAGGGTGCGGACGGGCAGCCCGTCGACAAGACCCTGGCCGATACCTGGCGCCGCGTCGCCACCTCCGTCGCCGAGGCCGAGAAGCCTGAACTCCGCGCCCACTGGGCGGCGAAGTTCGAGGCGGCGATGGCCGACCTCGAGTTCCTGCCGGCCGGCCGCATCATCGCCGGCGCTGGCACCGCGCGTCAGGTGACCCTGTTCAACTGCTTCGTCATGGGCACGATCCCCGACGACATGGGCGGCATCTTCG
>CAZZLX010000298.1:0-5327 GCA_964655235.1 uncultured Rhizobium sp. | reverse complement strand
CCGCGACCGCGCGGCGAAGGCGCTGGAGGCGATCGAGGAGGGCATCCGCACCGGCCGCAACGCCGAGGTGCGCACCCAGGTCTCGCATCTGGTCCCGCGCAACACGAAGGACGGCGTGTTCGAGCGCTCGATCGAGCTGGTCGAGAAGGCCCGCAACGGCGGCCAGGACGTGCGTTTCGACATGCACACGCGCCTCTACGGCACGACGATGCTGCACACGATGCTGCCGCCCTGGGCCGGCGCCGGAGGCAAGGAGGCGGCGCGCGCCAATCTGCGATCGAAAGAGGCGCGGCAGAAGATGCGGCAGTATCAGAGCATCCTCTCCAGTGTCGGCGACTGGAGCCGCGTGGTGCTGCTCGACTTGCCGATCATGTCGGAGTATTCGCGCCGGAGCCTCGCTGACGTGGCGAAGGAGCGCGGCCAGGACGCGTATGATGCCGCCTACGACATCATCGAGGCGACCCTTGACCTGCCGCGAAGCCCGATGGTGATCCTGCTGACCTACACCGAGCAGCAGCAGGAGGCTGTGTTCAGCCATCCGCTCTGCATGCCGGCTTCGGACGCGACTACGCTTGCGCCCGACGGGCCGCTCGGCGGCGCAGTCTTCCACGGCGCCTATACCTGGGCCTCGTGGTTCTGGCGCTTCATGGTGCGCGACACCAAGGCATTGACGCCGGAGGACGCCGTTCACCGGATGACCGGGCTGCCGGCGGCGGTGCTCGACATCACCGATCGCGGCGTTCTGAAGCCCGGCGCCCGCGCCGACATCGCGGTCTTCGATCCGGCGACCTTCGGAGAACGCGGTACGACCTTCGAACCCAACCTGCTCGCGACCGGTATGAAGCATGTCGTGGTCAACGGCGTACTGACGCTCGCCGACGGCAAGCTGACGGGCCGTCGCGGCGGCGAGGTGCTGCGCCGCAAAGGACAGCCGATCACTTTTTAGAGAATCCGGGGGAGGGGGCGTTGGCGGAGCGGATCGTCAAGAGGTTTCCGCGGAAGGTCCGCGAGGTCGAGAACGTCTGGATCCCGATGCGCGATGGCGCCAAGCTCGCCTGCCATCTCTGGATCCCGGCCGATGCCGAGAAGAACCCGGTGCCGGCGATCGTCGAGTACATGCCCTATCGCAAGCGGGACCTGCTGAGGCTCCGCGACCAGCCCATCCATCACTACTTTGCCGGACACGGCTATGCCTGCCTCCGCGTCGACACGCGTGGCGCCGGCGACTCCGACGGCGTGATGGAAGACATGTGGACCGAGGAGGAGATCGACGACGGCCAGGACATCATCGCCTGGCTGACGAAGCAGCCTTGGTGCACAAGCAAGGTCGGCATGATCGGCAAGTCGTGGAGCGGCTTCTCCAGTCTCCAGGCGGCCGCCCGCGGTCCGGACGCGCTGAAGGCGATCGTGTCCGTCTGCTCGGCTGAGGATCGCTACACCACGACGCTGCACTACTCGGGCGGCGCCATGCTGACCGACAGCGTGTGGTGGGGCTCGTCCATGCAGATGTTCAATGCCATGCCGCCGGACCCCGAGATCCGCGACGACTGGGAGAAGGTCTGGAAGGCTCGCCTCAAGGCCAACAAGGCGATGATGTCGGACTGGCTCGACCACCAGCATCGCGACGATTACTGGCGAGAGGGATCGGTCGCGGCCCGCCTGCCGAAGTTCAAGGCTGCCGTCTACGCGGTCGGCGGCTGGGCCGACTACCTCTCCCGCGCGGTGCCGCGCATCCTTTCCCAAATCCCGTCACACGGCCGTGGCCTGATCGGCCCCTGGGGCCACCAGTATCCGCAGGACGCGACGCCCGGCCCGGCGATGGGTTTCCTGCAGGACTGCGTCCGCTGGTTCGACCGCTGGCTCAAGGACGAGAAGAACGGCATCGACAAGGAGCCGCTGCTCCGCGTGTGGATGCAGGACTCGGTCCGGCCGTCGTCCGACTACGTCACGCGTCCCGGCCGTTGGGTGGCCGAGCGCTCGTGGCCGTCGCCGCGCATCAAGCCAAAGGTGCTGAGGCTTAACGTCGGAACGCTCGACGCCAAGCCGGCCAAGGAGCAGGCGCTCACCCACACCTCGCCGCAGTCGCTCGGCCTCTGCTCGCCGGAATGGCTCGGCGGCGGCGTGAAGGGCGAACTGCCGCGCGACCAGCGCGAGGATGACGGCAAGTCGCTGGTGTTCGACACTGCGGTGCTGAAGGAGCGTACCGAGATCCTTGGCGAGACTGTCGTCACGCTCGAGGTCACGGTCGATAAGCCCGTGGCGCATGTGATCGCACGCCTCTGCGACGTGCATCCGGACGGCGCGTCCACCCGCGTCACGTTCGGCGTGCTGAACCTCTGCCATCGCACCGGCCACGACAAGCCGAAGGCGATGAAGCCGGGCCAGCGCACCAAGGTCGAGATCCGCATGCCGTCGGTGGCCTATGCCTTTCCGCCGGGACACAAGATCCGCATCGCGCTCTCGACCAGCTACTGGCCGATCGTCTGGCCGGCGCCCGAGCCCATCCTGCTGACGGTGTTCTCAGGCAAGAGCCGGGTAACGTTGCCAGTCCGCAAGCCCGATCCCAGGGACAAGTCGCTGCCGGTCTTCGGCAAGCCGGAGAACGGCCCGCCGACGCCCTACACGATCTACGAAGGCACCACACTGCATCGCTCGATCCATCGCGAGCCGATATCGGGCCACACCACCGTGACACTCGCCGGCAAGGGCGGTGGGCTGCTCGGTCCGGTGGCGCACTACAGGATCGATCCGATCGGTACCGAGATGGCGCATTCGATCGAGAAGAAGCTCGACATCGACGACCATGATCCGCTCTCGGCCCGCGCCGAAGTGCGCCAGACCATGGATATGGGCCGGAAGGGCTGGCGGGTGTCGATCGCAGTCTCGACCATGCTGACCTGCGACGCCAAATACTTCTACGTCGAGGCCGACGCGATGGCGTCGCTCAACGGGAAGAAGGTCAGCGCCCGCCGCTGGTCGACGAAGCACCGGCGGAACCTTCTGTAGGCGGGCGGCGGCCAAACCAAGGCCGCGCCTGCTCGAGCTGCGAGCAGAGGCGGAAGATCGTCGCCTCGTCGCCGTAGCGGGTCGCGACCTGCACGCCGATCGGCAGGCCCGCCGCGTTCCAATGGAGCGGTAGCGTCGCCGCCGCCGTACCGGCGTAGTTGATCATCAGCGTGAACGGCACCAGGTCCCAGACCTGGCCGATGTAGTGGTCGAGATTTTCGTCCCGCATGCTGATCTCGCCGATCTTGGGCGGTGGCGTGCCGACGGTCGGCGACAGCAACACGTCGTAGCGTTCGAAGAACCGCGCGAGGCGGCGGCCCGTGCCGTGAATGATCTGCGTCATCCGGGCGTACTCTATGGCGGTACGACCCGTGCTAGCCTCGGCCCAAAGCCGCGTGATCGGCTCGATGTCGCCCGGGCCGAGCCTCCTTCCGAGTGCCTGACCGCGCAGCTCGACGAGGTTCGCGAGGTTGGCGCCGATCACCAGCCGATAGGCCCAGGCCATGGCTTCGCCGTCTAGATCGAGCGCGGCCTCCTCGACGTGATGACCGAGATCGGCGCAGAGCTTCGCCGCGCCCTCGGCGGCGGCGATCGTGTCGGGATGGAGCGCGGTGCCGATCGGCGAGCGGGTTGCCAATCCGATCCGCAGCCGGCCCGGATCCGCGCCGACCTCCTTGATGAATGGACGGGCGGGGACGGGCGCGACATAAGGCGCGCCGATTTCCGGTCCGTGGGTCGCGTCGAGCAGAGCCGCGCTGTCGCGTACGCTGCGGGTGATCGCATGTCCGACACCGAGCCCGCTCCAGCCTTCGCCGGTGTCGGGGCCGACGGGGTTCCGTGCACGCGTCGGCTTCAGCCCGAAAAGGCCGCACCACGAGGCGGGAATGCGGATCGAGCCGCCGCCGTCAGTCGCGTGCGCCGCCGGCACCATGCCGACCGCGACCGCGGCCGCAGCACCGCTGCTGGAGCCGCCAGGCGTGCGCGAGAGGTCCCACGGGTTGCGGGCGACGATGTCTTGGGCGATCGGCTCGGCGCAGGGGCTGATGCCATATTCAGGCGTCGTCGTCTTGCCCGCGATCGCGAGGCCGGCTGCCCGCAATCGCGCGGTGATCGTGCTGTCGTGGTCGGCGACGTAGTCCTTGAAGCTGGCGCTGCCGTTCCGCGTCGGATGGCCGGCATAGAGGACATTCAAGTCCTTCAGCAGATAAGGCACGCTGGCGAAAGGCCCCGAGGCGGATGCGAGCGTCTTCCGCGCCTCGTCGTACATGCGATGCACGACCGCGCCGATCGTCGGATTGTGCAGCTCGCTCCGCTCGACCGCCGCATCGAGGATGGCCGCGGCATCGACCTCGCGCCTGGCGATCAGGTCGGCGAGGCCGACGGCATCGAACCTCTCATATTCGTGAAACCTGGTCATCGCGCGCGCCTCTAAAGGGCGAAAAACCTAACACGCGGGCGTTGCGGACGCTGATAAGTCCGGTAGATCGACCCCCATAAGAATATGAGGCATGGCCGATCACTGAACGCCGCCCTAGACTTTTCAGCGGAGGGGCAATGTCCGGGCTCTCCTGAAGCGAAGCCCTGAGTCGTGGCGACGGCAGCGCAGCCGTCATTGGAGCCACGAACCGGCGCGTCACCGGACGAGGTCAGCAGGGAGTCCGACATGAAGCCCACACGCATTCTGGCTGGCGCCGCTTTGGTCGCTGCCGTCCTCGCCGCCGGTCCGGCGAGCGCTCAGAAGAAGGGCGGCGACATCACCGCGCTTCTCTACGCCAGCATCAACAGCGTCGATCCGCATTTCACCTCGACCTATCCCGCCCGCAGCATGATCCTCGGCATGTACGAGACGCTCATGACCGTGGACGAGAACGGCAGCACCGTTCCGATGCTGGCGGAAAAGGTCGACGTCTCGGCCGACGGGCTCACCTACAGCTTCCCGCTCCGCAAGGGAGTGATGTTCCACAACGGCAAGGAGATGACCGCCGCCGACGTGAAGGCGTCGTCCGAGCGCTTTGCCAAGCAGAGCCCTGGTCGCGCCTCGATGGACGCGGTCGCCTCCTTCGAGGCGCCGGAAAAATACCTTTTCGTCATCAAGCTGAAGGCGCCGAGCGCCTCATTCCTCGATCGTCTTGCCGCGCCGACGGCACCGGTGACCATCATCCCCGAGGAGGAGGCCGCGAAGGAGATCAATAAGACCGCCAATATCTCGACAGGACCTTTCCAGTTCGTCGAATGGGTGCCGGACAGCCATTTCCGCATCAAGCGTTTCGACGCCTATGCTAAGCGAGCCGGTGGTGGCGAGCGCTCGGGCTTCGGTGGCG
>CAZZLX010000297.1:0-5327 GCA_964655235.1 uncultured Rhizobium sp. | reverse complement strand
AAAGAGCCGGCGACGGCATCGCCACCGGGCGGCGGTCGCCGTCGGCGACGAGATCACGCCAGAGCCGCCCGTCGATCGGCTCGCCGGTCGCCTCCATCAGCGCCAGCAGACGCGCGACCCGCGTCGCCTCTTCCGGCTGGGCCTTGGCACGGCTTACCCAGGCCTCGAGCCTGCCCTCGCGCCAGGGCTCCAGTGCGTCGCCGCCGGCGAGGCGCGCCAATGCCCAGAGGCGATCGGCGGCAGCACGGCCGGCATCGTCGAGTGGCGCCTCGATCATCTGCATCCAGCTGCGCGCCGCCTCGAGACGACCGGCGACGAGGAGCGCCCGCGTCGCTGCCGGAGCGAACCAGTTGAGATCGACCGACGGCGGGATCGCCTCGATCGCCTGCGCATAGAGCCTGGATTCGGCCGCGTACACGTTGTTCTTGGCGCCGAGGGCCAGCGCCTTGTCGATCACTTGCGCTCGGGCGAGCGGCGTCTGCTGGCGATCGAGCGCGCGCCTGAGGATGGCGCGGCCACGCGCGCTCGAGTCGGCCTCGGCGCGCGTCAGCGGGTTGTCGAGAGGCTCGGCCGGCAGATCGGTTTCCCGTATGACCTTGGCTCGCTGCGCGACCGACCAGACGCCTGATGCCTCGAGACGCTCGGAAAGGGCGAGCCGCATGCCAGGCTCGGTCGAGGGCGAGTCGGCGAGCGGCCACCAGACCGCCGGCGCCCGAACCGTCGCTGCGTCCGCCGGCGCCGGCTGCTTCGCCGCGCGCAACATCGCGAGATCGATCGGCCGGAGATCCTTGGCGCTGGCGAGCTTCGGCTTGCTGCCGCTGATCAGAGCGTCCATCAGCGTGTCGTAGGTCGGATCCGGCTTGAAACCCTGCTCGGACAGCAGACGCAGCGACAGCTCCGCCTTGCCGCCGTCGCCGGCGAGCGCGAGGCAGAAGGCCTGGCCGCGCTGGGCAGCTTCCGTTTGGCTGACGCCTAGCGCGCGCCGGATCTCGGCACAGGCGCCGTTGGAATCGAACAGGAGATAGGCGGCATCGAGCCTGAGCCGCATCAGCGTCGCGTCGGTGAGCCAGGGCGGCGCGGACTTGAGCAGCCGGTCGAGCGCGGCTACCTCGCCCATCGCGGCCAGCTTCTCGGCGCGAAGCACCAGAAGTTTCGGCTCGGCCGCGGGTCCTTCCGGCAGCAGCGCCGGGGACAGCAGCAGGCGTCGCACCAGATCGCGCGCCACCCGCGATTCAGGCAATGCCGGCAGCAATCCGATCAGGCGCTCCGCGAGCGGCCTCGGCGTTCCCTGCCACAGCGTCGTGGGCAGGGCGCCGTCCGCAGCGCTCAGCACGCCCATCGCGTCGGCATCGATCGCTTGGAGCGTATCGACCTGGATCCCGGGCTGGGCCGGAGCGGTTGTCTGGACTCCCGGCGTCGAAGTCGACGGGTCGGGCGCGGCTTCGGTCTCGGCCGGCTTGGCTTCCTTCGGCTCCTCGACCGGCTTGGCCTCGGTCGCCGGCGGCACCGGGCGCACCGGAACCAGCCTTATCGGGCCGGCGCCTTGTGCTATCGCCGCCGCCGACCAGAGGCTCGTCAGGAGCCCTGCGACGAGGGCGAGCCTAGCGGCCGAACTTGTCATTCGGGATCACCCGTTCGACCGTCGTCGACGGCGCCGGGATATTCCAGGTCGCAAGGAAAACGAAAACGCCAGCCACCGCGATCAGGACGCAGAGGCCGACGACGAGACCGATACGCGACTTCACCGCTTTGCCTTCCGCCATCCGAGTGGTCTGCCCCCCGATCCTCGCCCGCCGCGGCCGCGGCTGGTCACCGCATTCTTGATAGCCTATACCTCGCCCGGACGACAGGCCGAGACGGGCATGTTACATTTTAATCATGGCGACTCTGCGGCACCGGTGGTGCGCGAACCACTGACCTCCGCGGGCGCCGGCTTCCGGCTGAGCCGCCCGGTGGTCCTGGTCGGCCTGATGGGCGCCGGGAAGACGTCGATCGGCCGCCGCCTGGCGCAGCGCCTGGGTCTCGCCTTCGTCGATTCCGACCATGAGATCGAGACCGCCGCCGGTTGCACCATCGAGACGATCTTCGAAATGTACGGCGAAAGAGCCTTCCGCGATTGCGAGCGCCGCGTGATCGGCCGACTCCTCGACGAGCCGGTCCAGATCATCGCCACGGGCGGCGGCGCCTTCATGGATGCCGAGACGCGCGCCACCGTGAAGGCGCGGGGCCTTTCCGTCTGGCTCCGCGCCGACCTCGACCTCCTGCTCCATCGCGTCGCCCGCCGGGCCAACCGGCCGCTCCTGAAGCGCGGTGACCCGCGCGAGATCCTGGCCGGGCTGATGGCCCAGCGCTATCCGATCTATGCGGAGGCGGACGCGACCGTCGACACCAAGGACGCGCCGCCCGACGTCACCGTCGATGCGGTGATCGCCGCCTTGCAGCATCTGACGGCCGCCGCCGACCCGGTGCCTGCCCCGTGAACGGCGACAGCCACACTACGGTCGAGCGGGTCGACGTTGCGCTCGGCGATCGCAGCTACGGGATCTTCGTCGGCCCCGGTTTGCTCGACCAGGCCGGCACGCACATGCGGCCGGTGCTGGCGCAGCGCCGGGTCGTCGTCGTCACCGACGCCACCGTCGCGAAGCTGCATCTCGACCGGCTCAACGCCGCGCTCGATCGAGCCGATATCGCGCACGATCATGTGGTGCTGCCGCCCGGCGAGAGCACCAAGGACTTCGCCCATCTGCAGCAGCTCGCCGACGCGCTTCTCGATCGCCGGGTCGAGCGTCGCACCATGCTGGTCGCGCTCGGGGGCGGCGTCATCGGCGATCTCACCGGCGTCGCCGCGGCGCTGGTGCTGCGTGGCCTCGACTTCGTGCAGGTTCCGACCACCCTGCTCTCCCAGGTCGACAGCTCGGTCGGCGGCAAGACCGGCATCAACACCCGTCACGGCAAGAACCTGATCGGTGCCTTCCACCAGCCGAAGCTGGTTCTGGCCGATACCTCGGTGCTCGACACGCTGCCCCGGCGCGAGCTGCTGGCGGGCTATGCCGAGGTCGTGAAATACGGACTGCTCGGCGATCGCGGGTTCTTCGAGTGGCTGGAGACGAACGCTGCCGCCGTGATCAGCCGCGACGGGCCTGAGCGGCGCCATGCGGTCGCGCACTCGTGCCGGATGAAAGCGCGCATCGTCGCGACAGACGAGCGAGAGACCGGAGATCGCGCGCTGCTCAACCTCGGCCACACCTTCGGCCATTCGTTCGAGGCCGAGCTCGGCTACGGGTCCGAGATGCTGCATGGCGAGGCGGTCGCCATCGGCATGCGGCTTGCCTTCGATCTTTCGGCCAAGCTCGGCCTCTGCCCACCCGATGACGCGGCGCGCGTCCGTCGTCATCTGACGCAGATCGGCCTGCCTTCCGGACTTGCTGGCCGCAACTGGCCGCCGGATCGGCTGCTCGAGCACATGGGCCGCGACAAGAAGGTGGTCGACGGGAAGCTGACCTTCATCCTGGTGCGCGGCATCGGCAAGGCCTTCATCAGCCGCGAGGTGGCGGGCGACGACGTGAAAGCGGTGCTCGCCGCCGCACTCGCCGCCTAAGATATCGCCATGCCGTTCCTTTCGGGTCTGTCCGAGCTGTGGGCGACCGTCATCGCGATCGCGATTCTGCTGATCATCTCCGCCTTCTTCTCGATGGCCGAGACGGCCATGACCGCAGCCTCGCGTCCGAGGCTCCACGCGCTAGCCCGCCAGGGTTCGCGCCGCGCCCGTATCGTCAACGAGATCCGCGCCCAGTCCGAGCGGCTGATCGGAACCGTCCTGGTGGGCAACAACCTAGTCAACATCCTGGCGTCGGCGCTGGCCACCAGTGCGCTGATCGCGATCTTCGGCGAGGTGGGCGTCGCCTATGCGACCGCGGTGATGACCGTGCTGGTGCTGGTCTTCGCCGAAATCCTGCCCAAGACCTATGCGCTCAACAATCCGGATCGCGTCGCGGTCATTCTGGCGCCCGCTCTCCGGCCCATGATCGCGCTGCTGACACCGCTCACGCGCACCTTCGCCATCGTCGTCCGTGCCGTGCTCAGGCTGTTCGGGGTCAGGGTGAAGGCGGAGCTCGGAACGGCTGAAAGCGAGCAGGAGCTGCGCGGCGCGATCGAGCTGCACAAGGGACCGGAGCCCGAGATCAAGGAAGAGCGGAAGATGCTCCGCTCGATCCTCGACCTCGACGAGGTCGAGGTCGGCCAAATCATGATCCACCGCAAGAACGTGATCATGCTCGACGTCGACCGTCCGGCAAGCGAGATCGAGGCACAGGTGCTGGCGAGCCCCTATACGCGCCTACCGCTCTATCGCGACGAGCCGGACAATGTCGTCGGCGTGCTGCATGCCAAGGCGCTGCTGCGCGCGCTGCAGGCCGTCGGCGGCGACGTCACCAAGGTCGACATCCTGGCGATCGCGGCGAAACCCTGGTTCATCCCGGAGACGACCTCGCTGCTCGAGCAGCTCCGCACTTTCCGCGAGCGACGCGAGCACTTCGCGCTTGTTGTCGACGAGTACGGCACGCTGATGGGCGTCGTCACGCTGGAGGACATCCTCGAGGAAATCGTCGGCGACATCTTCGACGAGCACCAGGCCGCCGTCGTCGGCGTGCGGGCGCAGCCGGACGGCTCGTATCTCGTCGACGGCTCGGTGCCGATCCGCGACCTCAATCGCGAGTTCGACTGGGAGCTGCCGGACGGCGAAGCCTCGACCATCGCAGGATTGGTGCTCAACGAAGCGCGCCGCATCCCGGAGGTCGGCCAGGAGTTCACCTTCCATC
This sequence comes from uncultured Rhizobium sp., assembly GCA_964655235.1. Classification (GTDB taxonomy): domain Bacteria; phylum Pseudomonadota; class Alphaproteobacteria; order SHVZ01; family SHVZ01; genus SHVZ01. The sequence continues at coordinate 510 of CAZZLX010000297.1, read as the reverse complement.
GCTTCCGCTTCTCGGTGCTGCGCCGCCAGCGCAACCAGATCACGCTCCTGCGCGTGGCGCCGCCCAGGCGCGCGACGGCCGAGCAGGCCGCCTGAATCCGGCCGTTTATCCGGCGCTTATCGAATGTCGTAGGTAAATCACTGGCCTAGTCGCCCCCTTGCCAGTCAGATTTCCGGCTGGCCACAATACCTGAACGGCCGGCGCTTCCGACCGGCCGACAAGGCTTGAGGGAGGCAAACGATGGCGAGCACCCAAAGTCCCAGATGCGCCGTATTGGTCGGACCGTACCTCGCGGGCAAGACCACGTTGCTCGAAGCCCTGCTGCATGCTTCCGGCTCGATCCCGAAGCGAGGGTCGGTCAAGGACGGCACCAGCGTCGGCGATGCGTCGCCGGATGCGCGCGCGCGTCACATGAGCATCGAGATGTCGGCGGCCGCGGGCGCCTATCTCGACGATCCCTGGACTTTCATCGACACGCCCGGTTCGATCGAGCTGACCCAGGAGGCGCGG
>CAZZLX010000296.1:0-5334 GCA_964655235.1 uncultured Rhizobium sp. | reverse complement strand
AGGGGTCGATACGACCGTCGGCCCGGACGGAATCGGCAAACGCCGCGGCGTAGCCGTTCAGCGTCTGCGTCTCTCGCGCGCCCACGCTCGGCGTCGAGGTGATGCGCGTGCCTGTCTGGCGATACGTGTAGGACGCCGAGCCGCCGGTGAGGCCGGCATCAGTGCCGCTGCCGCTCTGCGTGAATCCTTCGGGCATTCGGCCGGCTGCGAAGCTGTTGACGGTCCCGGTTCCCTGGATCGTCGAGGACGAACCGACCGCCGTGGTCTCGCGATCTGCATTGGCACGCGCGCTGCCGCGAGTCGTCGCCAGCATCCCCGTGTTGTTCGCGCCTTCCCCGGTGGTGACGACGACCACCGAATGCTGACCGCTGCCGGATCCGTCGATCCCGACCGAGACCTGCACGCTCTTCACCGTGCCGGTCGGGCCGCTGGAGACGCCGATGAAGTTGCTCGTGACCGGGCTGGTCGTCCCGCCCGACGAACCGGAGCGGACCGAAGGCATCGACGTCCCGAGGGATGCATCCGGATCGACCCGGTAGGTCACGATCGCGCCTGCCGGCAGCGCCGCGTTGGTCACGGCGTTGCGCTGGGTCTGCTGGGTCGCGTCGCGGCCAGCCTGCTGGTTCTGAACCTGGGTCTGGCCCTGGTGGCGGATGCCCGCCTGGTTCTGTCCCTGCGGCGGCGGCGGGCCCGCCCCCTGACCCGGCATCCGCTCGGCGACCTGCGCGTCGGTCGGCTGCTGCTGCGCACCGCCGTTAGCGTCGGCGCGGCCATTCAGCTGCTCGAGGTTCTGCTTGATCTGATCGGGCGCGGCGCGCGTCGCCGCCGTCGGCGCCGTGCCGCGGCTCTGAACGCTGGTGGTGAAGCCCGGCCGTGCGATCCGCTCGATCGCGCCGTTGGTCGAGGTCACCGTCATCTCGATGCCGAAAAGGAACGTGGCGCTCGTCGCCCCGGTGAGTCCGTCCACCGAGACGATGCCGATGCCGCCGCGGATGCCGATGGTCGCCGTCGGCGTCGTGATCGTCACCGGCTGGTTCTTGCTGAGCTTGCCGCCGACGAAGCGGACGACGCCCTTGGCCGCTGTCGCCGCCAGCTTGCCGGTGCCGGTCGTCGGGTCGAAGACGAACTCGTCCAGCAGCAGGTCGGAGTCGGGCCCCACCGTGAAGGCCGAGCCGTCGACGAATAGCATCTGCGCCTGGCCCCGCGCGTCCGGAAGACGTCGTTGCCGACCTGGACCGTGCGGCCCTGCGACTGCGGCGCCGTGCCTGTGAGCTGCTGGTTGACCGCAGCCGCAACGCCGATCTTCGTTTGAGCACCCGCATCATCGGCCAGCAGCGCCGATGCGAGAATAGCGAGGATCAGTATGCGCAACATGGCGAACCTCCTGCACCCGGGAATCCAGGCTAGTCGAGCTGCGCACGCGGGCGACGTGACCGGGCTCACAGGGGAAACGTGATGCGGCTCACACTCAGAAGGCATAGCCGAGCCCGATCGTCCCGCTGGTGTTGGTGTAGGTGTAGTTCTCGATCGACGACCTGACCCATTGCTGCTGGAGCTGCAGGTTGACCGACCAGCTGCCGAGGAACCTGACGGAAAGACCGGCGCCGAGCGACCATTCGCGGTCGTAGCGGACCGTGCTCGGGTCCACCGTCGCGTCGATGCCATCGTAGTAGCGCATCGTCCGCCCGCCGCTGAGGCTCGCGACCCAGGGCTGCTGCGTGATGCCGAACGGCGCCGCGAACTGGCGGTAATAGGCGAGGTCGGCGGAGTATTCGAGATAGCGTTCGAACTCGGCGCGGGAATTGGCGAAGGTGACGCCGCCGGTCGCGCGAACCAGATCGGCCGCACCGGGCGCGAAGCGGACGCCGAAGCGCGCGCCGTGCTCCCAGCCATCCTTGTCGGCGACCGTCGGCCGGGCTTCCGAAACATGAAAACGGCGGAAGCGCGACTTTAGATCGAAGTCGAGGCCGAACGCCGCACTGAACGGCACCTCTCCCGAAAGCCCGCCGCCGTAGCTGACGAAATAGCGCGCATCGTCCAGCGTCACCACGCTCCCGAGACCGTAGGGGCGAAGGCTCCATCCGTCCTCGCCGCCGAACCGAAGTCGCGGCCCGAGGTCGACCTGCGCCACCTGGAGATCGAGCGACGAGATCTCTTGCTGCCTTGTTCCGTAGAGCTGGAGGCCCGCCTCGATCGTATCTCGGTCCTGGGTTCCAAGATCATAGGCGAAGGCAAGCGAAGCCTGGGCGTAGGCGTTCCAGTCCGAACGCTTCTGCGAGTCGGGATCGAGCGTCGCGTCCAGGCCGAACAGCTTGACCACGCCGGCGCTGTTCGCGGCATTGGCGTTCGACTGCCAGCGCACGCCGGTCTGCACCGAAAGCCCGAAGGTGGTGGCGGAGAGGCGTTTGTCGATCTCGGTCAGGTTCGCCTGGGTTTCGGCGCGGACGTCGGCGGGAATCTCGGCCGCCTTCAGCACGTCCTCGAAATAGCCCTTGGCGATCTGGTTCGAGCCGAGGCGCATATAGAGCAGCGCCAGCTCGTAGCGGATGCGGGGCAGGTCCGGATTGAAGATCAGCAGACGCTCGAAGGCCGAGACTGCGCCTTCAAGATCGCCCGCCGCGATCGCCAGCTCGGCGAAGCGGAAGGTGAGATCGAGGTCGGTCGGATGCGCCATCATCTCGCTGAAGGCGCTGTCGTAGTCGGTCGGCAGTGGCCCGGCCCGACGCGGCGTCGCCTGTGCGACCTGGGCAAAGGCCGGCGCGGGCGGGGGCGACGCGCTCACGCCGCCGGCCGCGATCTGCTGCCACCCGTTGCTCGGCGCGGGCGCGGTCCAGGCGGCGTTGCCTGCCACGGCACGCCGAGTGTCCTCCGCCATGTCGACGACGACTCGATAGAGCGGCCGCCCGTCATCTTCGGCCAGCGGAAAGGCGCGCACCGCCTGCGGGGCCCTTGCGAGACGAAGCATCACGACGGTCTCGGCGTCACTCTCGGGATCGATCGAAACCGCCTGCACCAGGCCGGCGCGGCCCGGCGTGCGTCCGCCGAAGTGCCGGGGCCGGTCTCCCTGATTGGGCACGACGATCGCGAGCGCTCGCGCATCGGGAGCCAGCAGCACCTGGTACGGCGCTTCCTCGACACGGTCGAGAACGGCGCGTGTCATGCCCGGATGAACGCCGAGGCGAAGGCCAGGAATCTGCGCATGGGCCGGAGCCGCGAGGGTGGCGGCAAGCGCCAGCACTGCCGCCACGCGGACGTACCACCCGTCACCGATCACGCAGCAAGTCCCCCTTGCGTGTGGTCGACCGACCCCTAACCCCTTCATATCAGAGGGAAGGCGCGTCATCCACAGCGGAGCCCCCGCGGCCGAAATCGCTTCGGCTGAGGCCGTAACATCAAGGGCCGCACGGCACGCACCTTACATCCATGATCGGATCCGCCTTCTACGGCTGGCGCGTGGTCGCCGCCGCCTTCCTGCTCGCGGTCTTCGGCTGGGGGATTGGCTTCTACGGCCCGCCGGTCTACCTGCATGAGGTGCGCGAGGCGCGGGGCTGGCCGGTCGCCCTGGTTTCGGCGGCAGTCACCGCGCACTTCCTGGTCGGCGCCGTCGTCATCGCCAACCTGCCGGCGCTCTACCGCCGCTTCGGGCTCCCGCGCGTGACCAAGGCCGGCGCCGCGCTCCTCTCGCTCGGCGTTCTCGGATGGGCGCTGGCCCGCGATCCCTGGCAACTCTTCGCAGCTGCGCTGGCGAGTGGCGCCGGCTGGGTGGCGATGGGGGCGGCAGCGATCAATGCGATCGTCTCGCCCTGGTTCGTCCGCGCCCGTCCGGCGGCGCTCGCCACCGCCTACAACGGCGCCAGCATCGGCGGCGTGATCTTCTCGCCGCTCTGGGTCGCCGCCATCGCCGGTCTCGGTTTCCCGGTCGCTGCCGCTGCCATCGGCGCGTTCATGGTGGCGACAGTCTGGTTGCTTTCGGATCGCGTCTTCGCGCGCACGCCCGCGGCGATGGGCCAGTCACCCGATGGAGACGCGAACGGCATGGCCGCCGCATCAGTCGCGGCGCCGTACGCCCGTCCCCTTCCCGGCCGCCAGCTCTGGCGCGATCCCCGGTTCCTCACGCTTGCCGCCGGCATGGCGCTCGGCCTGTTCGCGCAGATCGGGCTCATCGCCCATCTGCTCTCGCTGCTGGTGCCGGCGCTCGGCGCGCAGCTTGCCGGGATCGTCGCCGGTCTCTCCACCGCGGCCGCGATCGGCGGTCGCACGCTGGTCGGATGGCTGATGCCGGCGAATGCAGATCGGCGCCTCGTCGCCGCGGCAAGCTACGCGGTCCAGGTCGCGGGCTCGGCCGTCTTCCTGCTGGCCGCCGGCAACGATGTCCCGCTTCTCCTCCTCGGCGTCGTCCTGTTCGGCGCCGGCATCGGCAACGCGACCTCGCTGCCGCCGCTGATCGCCCAGGTCGAGTTCGTGAAGGAGGACGTCGCGCGCGTGGTGTCGCTGATCGTCGCGATCGGCCAGGGCACCTATGCCTTCGCACCGGCGACCTTCGGACTTGTGCGCGAGCTGTTGCCGACGCCGGCCGTGTTCGTCGCTGCGATGATCGTCCAGGCGCTGGCGATCGGAGCGCTGCTCATCGGCCGCCACGCGAGGTTCTAAAGGTAGCCCTCGCGCAGCAGGCGGACCGCCTGAAGCGTCGCCCGCATCTGCGTCGTATGCGCCAGCCGGAATGCGTCGCCGTAGATCGTCTCGTCCGGGTATTCGGTGATGAGCTGGAACGGCACGGTCTGGCGCGTGTGCTCCGAGACCATGCAGGGGATGCCGTTGATCACCGGAAACGGCACCTCGCCGGCATGCGCCTTCCAGGTCGCGATCTGGATCGCGTTGAATTCCGCGAGTGCCGCATCCTCGGCCAGATGCGCGGTCAGCGCATCCAGGAACGGCTGCGCCTTGTCGGCTAACCCAGGCAGGTGGCGGAAGATCAGGAACATGCCCTTCGGGATCGTCCACAGTGCGAAGCCGGCCGGGATGTAGCCGGTCAGCGGCCGCGTCCATTCATGCGCCGGATAGCCGTGCAGGTTGAGATGCAGCCGTGCCCCGACCGACGCGATGAGATCGAGGCGCGCCGCCTTCTCGTGCAGCGGCGGCGCCTCGCGCGCCTCGACATCGTCACCGAGCGCGCTGTAGCGCGCTGCATGGTGCATATGCCTAGGATTGCGGGCGCGCAGCTGGTGGTGGAGCGCGTAACCGTCCGGATTCTCGCACGGGATGAACGCAAACCGCTGCTTTTCGGCGCGTAGCCTCTCCGCCGCACGCAACGCGCCGACGATGCCCGAGGTCTCG